>PMOH01000499.1:0-2933 GCA_003161515.1 Deltaproteobacteria bacterium | reverse complement strand
GCCGAACGGGGCATCTCCGATCAATACCCGGTGGAAGTCGATTGCGATCATGGAACCATACTGCTGAGCGGTGTGGTCGCGTCAGCCGACGCTGCGCGGCAGGCGGAATCGATCGCAGAGAACACGAGCGGCGTGGTCGGCGTCAAGGATAAGCTGACCTGGCGGTAGCTTTATTGGCGGAGCAGCGGGATCACTTCCATCCCGAACTGCTCGTGCTGCGCATCACGCTCAGCCGGCGCTGAGATAATGTCCACGTTGACGTCGCGGATTCCCGCTTTGACGAACTCGTCGATTTTCGCGGCGACGTCGGCAGGCTTGCCGATGGCGGCGTACCGTTTTGCCGGCTCGCGAAAGTCCATCGCGTAACGCTTGCTTAGATAGGTCGCGGCGACGTCGAGCGCAGCTTCGTAGCTGGATCCGAGCGTCACAAACAAATGCAGCGCCGTGCCGAAGTGATCGAACTTGCGTCCCGCCTTGTCAGCTTCGCGCGCGATGAACTCGAGTCCTTCGCTGACCCGCTTGGGCGTGACGACATACGGCATCCATCCATCACCCAAGTGCGCCGCGCGTTTTAGTGCACCCTCGGCGCGACCGCCGACCCATACCGGAGGCCCACCGGGAGTCCGCGGCTTCGGCAGCATCGTGACTTTTCCGAAGCTGAAATACTTGCCGTGATACTCGACCGGTTCTCCGGTCCATAGCCGCTTGATTATTTCGATTGCTTCGTTCGCGCGCCCGCCGCGTTGTTTGAGTGGCACGCCGCACGCTTCGTACTCGCGCGGAAATTCGCCGCCGACTCCGACGCCGAAAATAAAGTGTCCCGCACCCATCAAACGATCCAATGTCGCGACCATCTTCGCGACGGTCGTGGGATGACGCAGCGGCAGCAGAAAAATGCTGGTGCCGAAAAGCAGGTTCGGTTTGAGCGCCGACAGGTAGGTCAGTTGGGTGAGGGGATCGTCCACCGGTCCGGTAAACGCGACATGGTCGCCCGTCCAGATACTCTCGTAGCCCCACTCCGACAGCGTGTTGACGGTCTTCAGCGCATGATCGCGATCGGCCGCCGTCGCCATCGCGCCGAACCGGAGTTTGGAATTCAGGGGCAGCGCGTCGCTCATATGATCACCTCTGCGCGAACACTCAGACCGATCGAAGCGAACCGCCGTCCACCCGGATCATCGAACCGGTCACGTACGATGCCAGCGGACTCGCGAGGAACGCGGCGACCGCGCCGAATTCCGCGGGCGTGCCAAGCCTGCCCACCGGAATCGCTTGAGCGTTTCGTTGTATCGCTTCTTCGACGGAAATTTTCTGGCGTTCGGCCGCCGCAGTGCTGATCTGGATAATGCGATCAGTCTTGATCGCGCCCGGCAGCAGAGTGTTGACGGTAATTCCGTCGCGGGCCGTCTCGGTCGCCAGCGTCTTCGCCCAGCCGATGATCGCGCTGCGCAAAGTATTCGACACTCCGATCGCGGCGATCGGCTCGACCACGCTGACTGATGCGATGTTCAGGATGCGGCCCCACTTTCGCGCGCGCATATCGCCGATCAGCAAGTCGGTGATTCGAAATAGCGGCAGCACCATCGCGCGGAACTGATCCTCCCAGACTTTAGCCGACACGCCGGCGACGCCCGACGGCGGCGGGCCGCCGGAATTGTTGAGCAGGATGTCGATGGGCCCGAGGTGTTTGCGCGCACCGTTGGCGGCAGCCTCGAGGGTTGGCCAATCGGCGAGGTCTGCCGCGAATCCAACCGCCTTGGCGCCTCGCGACGCGATTTCAGCGACCGCGCGGTCGAGCGCTTCCTGTCCGCGCGCGACGATCGCGACGCCGACGCCCTCAGCCGCGAGCGCGTCCGCGACGCCGCGTCCGAGTCCTTTGCTGCCGCCGAGAATCAGCGCCGTTTTTCCCTTCAGTTGAAGATCCATTTCTTATTTCACCGATCTTTCTTATGCGTTCTTGTTCGCGCCCGGCAGGTAGTCGTCGAGCGGCACGCCGAAACTGTTGAGCGCCCACGAGACCAGGTTGTATTGCCCGATCGTGAAAACAGCGTCCATCATCTGCTCGATACTGTAGCGCTCGGACAACTGCTTCCAGGTCTCGTCGGAGACGACGGATTTTTCGCGCAAGTCGTCGGCGGCCTGGAGCAGTGCGGCCTCGTGCTGGTTCCATCCGGCCTTCGGACCCTTGCTGATTCGATCGATCTCGTCGTCGGTGAGTCCGGCGGCTTTCCCGATTCGCACATGCTGCTCCCATTCGTAAGGCGCCTGGTTCAGCCAGCCGATGCGCAGTATCAAAATCTCGCGATCGCGCGCCGGCAGCGATTGACCGCCCAGGATGTAGCCGGCGAAGCGCGACCAGCTGCGCGCCAGTTTCGGATTCTGCATCAACACTCTGAAGATGTTGACGACTTCGCCGTTGACCTTGTTGCGCTCGCCCATCTCGCGGTCCTCGGCGCTCAAAGTCGAAAAATCGCGGAACGGAATTCGTTGTTTTCTGGTAGTCACGCGGGTACTCCTTCGTCGTAGTTAATCCTGAGCTTTAATCCACAATCGCGATTTTCTCCAGCCGATCGATTTGATTCATCGCCACACGCGATGCGCGATTTTGGCCACCAGCCGGAGTTTCGCTTCCAGCGTCGATTCCGCCTGAAATCGTTGTATGCGCCTAATGTTGGCTCAACGAAAGCGCGCGCTGATCGGTCCCTCGCGGGGCAACTTGGCGCCTTGTCGGACGATAACGCATGCTGACAGGTCAACGCATTCGCAGCGGATAGCCTCGGAAAGAACCGCTCGAATACTGGTGGCATCGGCGATGAGGTGATCGAGTTCGCCGATCTTGCGTTCCATCATGCGTCGCGCGCTGCCACGCAATTTTTTATTTACGCGTAGATCATTGCGGCCGACCGCGGCCAGCAGTTCGCGAAGTTCGTCGA
>PMOH01000109.1 GCA_003161515.1 Deltaproteobacteria bacterium | reverse complement strand
GAAATGTAGCTTGAGATATCCCAGCCGCCGCCGCCGAGATCGCTGGCAAACACCTTGCGCCCGCTCATCCGGCAGTAAAGGGCGGCGAGGCTGCTCGCGAGCAGGTGCTGCTGATGGCAATGTACGACTTCCGCGCGACGCAACTGCGGGAACAGGCCCCCTGCAAGCATATTGTTTTTCTGATTGCGTACATGGTGCGGATTGCCAATTACTTTGACGCGCAGTTTGCCGATGGTCTCTTCGCGCGTGCGCTCGCCGAAGGTCAGCAGCGTAGTATCGACGCGCTCCGCCATGTGCCGTGCGAGTTCGAGTGCGTAACGCTCGGCGCCGCCATAAACCGCGTCGTGCGCGCCAAAGAGCTGCGGTACAAGATGAACTACGCGAAGATGTGCTTGCGGCACCGAGTCCTTGCTTGCTATGTGCGCGGTTTCGCGCGATCCAGCAACTCGCGATACGCCTGCGCCGCACGATCGGCATTCGCGCTCCAGCTGAATCGCGACGCTTGCGCAGTTGCGCGGGCACGTCTTTCAAGATCGGCGCGGCTGTCGGCATCGCGCTCGCGAATCACCTCGATTATCGCATTACTCCACGCGTCCACGTCTCCGACCGCGCAATAGCGCACCGCGTCGCCACCGACCTCGCGCAGAACGGGCAGATCGCTGGCTATCACAGGAACCCCACAGGCCAGCGCCTCGATGATTGGAAGTCCGAAGCCCTCCGCGTCCGATGGCAGCATGAGAACGTCCGCTCTTCGATAAGCTGCGGCAAGAATGCGGCGTTCCAAAAAAGGGAGAATCGTGATCGCATCTGATACGCCAAGCTGTTCGGCAAGGGCTCGATTCTGCGTGGTCAAGCCACCGCCGACGCGCACTAGCCGCGCACCGGGGTGGTTCGCCCGCACTGCCGCAAAGATTTTGAGCAGCAGATCAATTCGTTTGCGCGGTTGCGTACTTCCGACGTGCAATATTTCAATCGAGCCGATGCTACGTCGTCCGAGAAGTCTGCAAATCTCCGCATCTGCCTCGGGATCTGCGACCGCAGTAAAGATCGGATGCACTCCGTTGTGAACAACTTCCAGTCGCTCGCTGGGGATAATTCCGCGCCTGACAACCTCGTCACGAATCGCGCTGCTATCGCAGTTCACTCTGGCGGCTCGATGGAAGCCACTGAAGATTCGCCGCGTCATCGCACGAAAAGCCCACGAACGGTTCTCTACGTCCGGCTCCAGCAGACACCTGAACGTATCGAGATCGTGGCATGTGACGACGCATCGGTCGGCCGGTAAATGATGAATCAAATGACTGTAGCTGTGATCGACAATATGAAAAATATCGAAGCGCGATCGGTTGCGCGCGATCCATCGTGGGTAAACTGCAAACCGGTTAAATAGTCTTGCTGCGGCAAGCGATTGTTTATTCGCGATGCTGCGATGGTTCGACGGCCAGATGAAACGCGGCCGTACGAGTTCGACCTCGAAACATTTTGCGTGTTCACGGGCCAGATGATCGCTCAGCATCTCGGCGACCAGGTCCATGCTCGGCCATCGTTCCTCGATGAAATCGGAAATGACGGCGACCCGGGGTTTGGCTTGCACCTGACTAGCTGCGACGACGCGGCGCGCATATCAGCCACGCCTGGCTGCTCGCATAACCACGCAGGAACTCGAGCGGAGAAAAGCGTGTTTCCCGGATTTCAAACTCGTCCTGCAGCCCGTAGCGCAATGCCCGCCAATTGAATCCCTTATGACCGTGAGATGGCTGACTGCCATCCGGTCCCGGATGAATCGGGCGTTGAATTGCCGTCCGTTCATTCGCCAGCAGCATCGTGGCGAGCTCGGCTACGGTGTATTTCTCGCGGAACTTGTAGTCGCCGATCGAGCGCCATCCCGCGATCGCTCTGATCATCTGCTTGCCAAGCAAGGTGGGTCCGATTTCAATCGGGACACTGATGACGACAGTTCCGCCTGGCGCGACCAGTCGGCGAAGATCGCCAATCACCTTTTCAGTCGTGTCCGGAATACAATGCTCGAGTACTTCCATGCAGGTCACGATGTCGTAGCCGTCGCCCCGATGAGCCGGTTGCTCGAGTTCATCGATCGAAAGAAATGAAATTCCGGGATACGCGGCGAAGCGCTTGCGGCAATCCTCGTTCTGGCGCGTATCGACGTCGCCGCCGGCCGCATTCGGAAACAGATCGCAGACTTGCGCCAGGAACGTGCCGTCACCGCATCCGTAGTCGAGCAGGCGCCGGCCCGCGTAAGGCTCGACTAGTTTGCGGGCATATCGGAAGCGGCTGCGATGGCTCCAGGCAACGATCGCGCTGCGCGAAAAGATTTGCTTCCGCGCGTAATGCCCGGTCTGAACGCCTTCGATCAATTGCGAAACCTACTCACGCACTTTTGAGATTTGATTGTTGCGGTAACCCTGAAACAGATTCGAGCACTGCGAGCAAATCAGCGAAGGCCTTTTCTCGACGCCACTCGCGCACAACGTGATCGCGTCCTTTCAGCGCCTGCGCGCTTGCCGCATCGCGATTTGCGGCGATCCACAAAAGTTCGCGCGCCATCGCGTCCGCATCGCGGCGCGGGACCAGGCGAGCATAACCTTCCAGTTCCACCGCCATCCCGCCGACACTGGTAACGACGACGGGAGTGCCGCAGGCAAGCGACTCAAGTGGAGAAATGCCCAGACCCTCGGCGAGAGAAGCGAGCGCCAGCGCGTCGGCGGCCTGGAAAAAACGGTGAACCTCGGTAATCGGATTCGCTGCGGGACGCCCTATCACCCAGCGGTCGACGTCTGGAAGTCCGAGCTCGTGGGCGAGCTTCAGGAAGTCGCGGAATCCGCCACCCAGGTTGAGCAGAATCGCGTCGAGACCGTTGCTGCGGGCAATCGAAACGGCGCGCAGAACCGTTTCAGGATCCTTCTCGTGGCTGATTCGACTTGAAAGGAAGACGATAAACTTATCGAGCGGGAGGTCGAGGCGCTCACGCAGCTGAGATCGCTCGGCCGCCGTCACGGGTCGGAAGACGTTGGTATCGATTCCGTAGTAGAGCCCAACGCTGACCCTCGAACAATATTTGCTCGCGACCCCGGCAAGGTAGCGGCCCATCGCCACACATTGCGTCGCGAGCTTTCCATTCACCGTCATCAATCCACGGATCACTGACTGCCCCAAGAGTGAAACGGGAGCTGAAATCTGTGCGCGCTCGCGCCGACAGCGGAAATATTCGAGAGGCGACGCGCACATGTACGTTACTATCGGGACTCTTCGAATCGTGCCGACGATGTTGGCGTTGAGGGCGCCGCGCAGAACTTCCTGCGCAAGGATTACGTCGAAGCGCGGCGCCAGCGACCAGAGGCGTCGCAGTGAGCGAAATTGAAAAGCTAGCCGCCCGCCCGGGACAGTTATTACGTCGATATGGCAGACGGCGCTCTCGATTCGCCCCTTGAGCCCGCTTTCAAGGTATTGCCTTTCCGGCACGACCATCGTGAGGTCGCAAATCTCGCTGAGTCCGATCACGAAGCGGATGTCGGTAAAGCCTTCGACGAAAAACAAAACGCGCAGTCGCGAGTCGCGAGCTTCAGAGATCAATGCGATTGCGTCGCAGGCGCCTCGTGGGCCACCGAGCGTCCAGCGACCTGGTCGAAGAGATCGTAAAGCTGCGCCATGTGATTATGCAGATTGAAACGGCTGGCCATGGCGATTGCGCCACGCCGCAATCGCGCATGCTCCGCAGGCGTGCGAAGACATTTGACGATCGCATCCGCCAGTCCAATCGGAGTGGCGGGATCGCCCACTGCCATATAGCCGTTAACTCCGTCGTGCAGCCAGTCCGGGATTCCTCCCACCGCAAACGCGGCGACGGGCAGGCCTCTGATTCCCGACTCGAGGCCAACTCGGCCGAACGGCTCGGGCCACAGGCTTGGCATCACGAGCAAATCTGATGAAGCCTGGAATTCTTCGATGCGTTCCTGCCCCAACCATCCTTCGAATACTATCTTCACGCGAGTGTCTTTTGCGCTGATTGCTTGCGCGCGACGCGTCCACGAATCGCGACAGGGGCCGTCGCCGCCGAACGTCAGTTCTATCGGCCGGTCGAGTGCAGCCGCGACCATCGGCAAGGCATCCAGCAGTATCAACCCTCCCTTGAGCGCATCCATTCGTCCGAGAAACAAAAGCCGCGCAGGGGCGGCGGATGGATTCGGCGCAGCCGCCAACTCGATTGCGGTTTCGATTGAAGCGGGGCCTGGGCTTGTATCCCGAAGGTATGAACTCCTGATGACTGTGTTGGGATCGAAACCGTGGCGGAGATATTCGTCGCGCATATGAGTCGAATCAGTGAGTATTGCGCGGTAACGCCGAAGCAGCTTGAGCCGATCCGACTGGCGGCGATATTCGATCAATGCGGTGACTGGACTCAGCCCTCCACAGCGACGCGGGTAGAAATGCAGAAGGCATTTGGGGCCGAAGGTCCGTGTGCACGGGACGATCTTCGGATAGCTATTGGTCTTGGCGCCTGAGATACAGGTGCCGTAGTACCCATGCGCGAAGAACACACTGGGAGCGACCGACAACGTCGCGGCTTCATTCTCGGGACTAACTAATCCGTGCGCAAAGATCAGATCGGGATGCCACTCGCGCAGCCCCGCGGTCGCGCCAGTCATGCCCTGGTTCGCGACGCACCATAGGGGAGATTCGCCGGGTAGCCGAATCGGAGGGCGATTGGCTGGGGCATCAAATTCGACGAAGAGACCGACGTCATGGCCGGAGTTGGCGAACTCGGCGATGACCTCCTCGATGTAACTTTCAGCGCCGCCAACCCGGCGCGAGCTGAAGTTTGCAACTGCTATACGCATTACGCAGCACGCAAAGCCGCAACGGTGTTGCTGATCTGGAACTTACTCTGATAGAGCGCGCGGCCGGCCGAACCAAGCTGCTTGCGATGCTTCACGTCGAGCAGCAAGCCGCTAGCCAAGCGCGCGTTCTCCAGCGGTTCATTCACCGGCGAGATCGCTACTGCCCCGCTCTCTGCCCATAGCGATTCGGTCAGATGGCCCGACGTGGTGGCGACCGCACGCCCGTGCGCAAGCCCGACCATCGCGCTCGTGCGCCGCGTACTGATCCCGTCGGGATACGGTTGCAGCATCAAATCGCACGCGCTGATGTGCGACGACGCGTCGCGCTCCCCAAGAATTCCGGTCGCGGCAACTCTGCGGCCAAGCTGTGGATTCCTGCTAATCAATTTTTCGCGATAAACCTCGCTGTTGCGTCCGATGAGAAACGCCGACGCATGCGGAACATCGACAAGTATAGCCGGAAGAATTCGGTCCAGCAGTTCAGCGATGCTATCGCCATAGGTTCCGAAATGTCCGACGATTGGTCCTTCGACCGGCCAGTGGCGCCGTCTGATCGCATTCATTGCCGGGCAATCTACAACCACTGGGAGATTGCTCGGAACCGGCACCGATACGATTGGTTTTGCAGTTCGGGAAATCGCGCGCAGTTGCGACTCCCATGAAGAAGTGGAAACGAAGATTCGGCCGGCAGCCCGCGCGACAATCGCCGCCATCTTTTGCGTTGCCACGCCGAGCAGGTTGTGTTTGAGCGACTGCGACGCAGCGACGGGATAGGCAACCTCGTGAAACATGACCGTGATATTCGCGCGGCGCCGCGCATACAGCCAGGACACGAAGGGAAAGTTCATCGCCTTGAAGCCAAACGCGTGCGGCACGTACTGCACGAGAATACGGCCCGGGTTCCCGTTGAGCTGACGATCGAGAAGCGCGATAGCGCGCGGTCCGAAATGGCCGGGCAGACGATGCACCGCGACTCCGTCATCGATCGGATCGGCAACGCCGCAAGCTGGAGCCCAGACGTTCACAACATCGCCGGCGCGCGCCAGTTCAATTGCAATCAGGCGCGTATAGTCACTCACTCCGCCAGGTTGGGGAGGATACCCGCCGGTTATGATATGCCAATGCTGCAAACGGAAGTTTTAGCGTAGCTGAAATCTAAGATTCCGCATTCGCCCAGTGGGTTCCTTCTTACCTACGAGTGGTACTGCGCGCTCGCCGATGATTATTAGGAATCCGGTTCACCAGCATGGATCATACCGACACCCTGCTGGCTCGTGGTCGGCCGCTCATTCCTGCCCGCGCAGAACCGTTAGGGTGTCGACGACCTCGATTCGCTGGTAACGTGAATCACACGCGATTCCCTAACGGGTGAAAATTGCTCTTCCGGCATCGTCTATCTGTCGAGTGGCGCTCGAGCGGTGTCGTGCGGGCATACGATAACGCCTCTGGCCATCAAGGAACTCCGTGCCTCCCAGTCAATACAAGTCCCGGAGCAGGGGCAGCAATGAGGCGGGATTGCGAGAAAGCACGACATTTACGTCCGCGTGTTCGTTCATGTATTCGTAATTTTCAGGAGCAAGTAGCGGAAAGAAGCGATGCTCATGAAGTTCCCATCCATCGAACCCCAGTTCGCGCAGACGAGTTACAAACTCCGTCGCACTTGTACAAGCTTTGTGGAGCAAGACGCGAGAAATTTCGACTACCAGTACAACCTGTGCGTTTCGCTCCAGTGTCTTTGTCATGCCCTTCAATACGAAGAAGTCGTAACCCTGCGTGTCGACTTTTATCAACCCTATTTCTCCTGCCGCGATTGACGCCGTCGCTGAATCGAGCGTACGAATTGCGACGGAATCGTAGCGGGCACCAGGCACGCCGTATGCTTCCACGCGATGATCGCCAAAATTCCACGAGTTATGGCGCAGCAACCCTTCTCCGTTGCTCTCTCCAATCGCAATCCGCTCGGCCGCAACGTTGGTTGCCTCGTTTAGCCGGATATTCTCGGTCAGGAGCGAGAAATTGTGCGGGTCAGGCTCGTAAGCCAGAATCTTTCCATTGCGCCCGACACATTCACTGAGTTCCAGGGTATGCAATCCGATGTTAGCCCCTACATCCACGCATACCGTGTCGCGCAGCGGGAGACGGCGGAACAGGTTCCCAAGTTCCGGCTCCCAGGACCTCTCCATGTATAATTTAGTGGCGATGACTCCATCGCGGAGATCGACCTTCACTCGGCGGTTGCCGATCGAGATAGTTGCTTCGGGATTCAATCGCCGCCGCGCTCTGATACTCACTGTGCGCGACCAGAATTCAAGATTCACCGACCGTCCCCTCCAATCTTCTCACTTCAATTGTCTTGCAGATGATTCTCAATCGACGACTCACACAAGCTCAGGTCTGTTTCCTCGATCGTACTTTCCGCTGCGCCTTGTGCAGCCTTCAATTCAGTCGACCGCGTCTCTGGTTGATACTATCCAGTTAGCATCCCAGAAAACGGGACCATCAGTATGGCGGGGCAACCGACCAGTCCCATAAACATCAGTCGGAAACACTTCGAACGCAATCGCCTCGAAAACCACGTCCAACTCACGGCTGATATCGCCAAAGTCGCCGAAGCCTAGATCTACAATGTAGGTGCCCGGCATTAGCGGCAGGCTTTTAAAATCGCAGCTAATCGTTGCGCTCCTCAACACCGGACCATCAAAGCCCTGATGGGTCCACCGGTTGCTTACTCCGAAGACCGGCGCACCCTGCGCGGTCCTGATGTTCACGCCGATGATGGGACGCAGCGGCTCGGGTGAGGAAAACGAGACTCGCACCGAGAGAGGCGAACCCATACGCAGACCTGAGATCGGCTGTCTCGAATCCGAGAATAACGCGACCGATGTCATCATCGGAATTGAATCTCTCCTACGCCCAGGATGATCAATCAGGGACCGTTCTCCCGATCCTTGACCGGCTTCGGCTGCCATATAACGCTCGATGATCTTGCCAGGCTCACCTTTGTCCTCGAGCCTGCCCTGCCGAATCAGAAGGCAGGATTCGCATAGCGCCTCAATCGATGCCATGTTGTGACTCACGAACAGTACGGTGCGCCCTTCGCGGACAACTTCGCCAATCTTCGCAAGACAGCGCTTCTGGAATGCCGCATCGCCCACCGCCAACACTTCGTCGACAAGGATAATTTGGGATTCCAGATGGGCGGCGACGGCGAACGCCAACCGGACATACATGCCGCTCGAATAGCGCTTAACCGGGGTGTCGACGAACTGCTCGATCTCGGCGAACGCCACCATTTCGTCGAACTTCCGCGCGATCTCTGCTCGCCGCATCCCCAGGATCGCGCCGCTCAGATAAATGTTCTCGCGGCCGGTAAGCTCCGGATGGAATCCCGTTCCAACCTCCAGCAGACTGCCGACTCTGCCGTACAGCTCGACGCGGCCGGTCGTCGGCTCTGTGATTCGCGAAAGAATCTTGAGCAGAGTCGATTTGCCTGAGCCGTTGCGCCCGATGATGCCAAGCACTTCACCGGGCGCGACCTCGAAGCTCAAATCCCTGAGCGCCCAGACATGCGGGTTTTGTCGGTCGCGTTTTTCATCACCGTTGCGGCTCAAGAGAGCAGCTATACCGCGCACCGGCGCGGCCACTGTTTCGATCACACTCTCGCGCAGGGTGCGGTAAGGCTGGCGGAGCCCAATCTGGTAACGCTTGCCCAGATTCTCGACTTTGATTATCGGATGCATCTTGACGATCAGATGATATCGGCGAAGTCACGCTCCATCTGCTTGAACGAGTACGCCGCATAGACTAGGAAGAGCAGCGTCAAGATCGCCGAGACGATGAGCTCCCACCAGTGGAACGGCCGGCTGAACAACGCCGATCGGTAGCCATCGATGATACCGGTCAACGGATTGAGCACCAGAATCCAGCGCCATCGCTCCGGGATAAAGCTGATTGGATAGATGATCGGCGTCGCATACATCCAGAGCTGGACGCAGAACGGCAGCGCATAGCGAACGTCGCGATACTTCACGTTGAGTCCCGACATCCACATTCCCACCCCGAGCGCCAAAAGCGCGGTCAATGGCACCAGCGGTATCAGCATCAGCGCGCTCCAGCCGAGGCCGAAGCCGTAGTACGCCATCATCGCGACGAGGATAAGAGCGGCGATAGCTAAATCGACCAGGCCGGCGCCGACGGCAGCGCCGGGAATCACCATCCGGGGAAAATAAACTTTGGTGATTAAGGAAGCATTGCCGACCAGGCTGTTGCTGCTGGCCGTAATCGCATTGGAGAAAAACATCCAAGGCAACAGCCCAGCGTAAGCGAAAATCGGGTACGGGATGCCGTCGGAGGGGACCTTCGCGAGTTTCCCGAAAAAGAGTGTAAATACCACCATGGTCAGGAACGGTTGGAGAATGGCCCACGCCGCGCCCAGCACGGTCTGCTTGTAGCGGACCTTGACGTCGCGCCAAATCAGAAGGGAGAACAGATCCCTATGGAGCCAAAGATCCCGGAGATCCAGGCCTGCCCATCCCCGGCCGGCCTCGATCGTGATCGTTGGCGTGACCGGCTCTTGAACGAATGAAATCGCGGATTCGGGCATTTCCTTTAATTCAGATCGAAATGTCGGCCAGACGCCAAAGAGCCAGCACCGAACTTCGATCGGTGATTATAGAATCGTGAAAGACACGAAGGGGTTTCGGTAGGTTGAACGGTTGGATTTCCAAGTTAATAGGGCGAAAAGTTACCGAGCCAAATGTCGGCGTTACTTGTTACGGCGCGGAAGGTGGTGGCGAGAAGATACTTTGCACTATTCCTCAGGTTTCGTAGCGCAATACAAACCTGACGATTCGATAGGTGTATGAGACAGTGCCTACACAAGGCGACATCCGCGTTCTGTGGCCGGTCCTTGGTGATGTCGGCTATTAGAAAAGTGCGGCTCTCAGAACCGTAGAGCTCAACGTTGCGCTTGATCAGCACATCGAATCCAATGTATCTAACCCCACTCAGATCGACGGTATTCATCCAATTGAAATCGCCACAACCAGCATCCAGCAGTGATTCGGCACCTAGTTCCGCCAGCAGTCGTGGCAGAGTATCGCGCAATGAGGCAGCTGACTCGAGCGTAGACCCGTCGGTACTAAATTAAGACACTGAGCGCGGAAAACTAAGACAGTCATCGCAAAACGAAGTGTGTCGTGGTGACTCTAGCTCATAGCGGATTTGGCGGCCCGATAAATGACCAGCACTATGAATCTTCGCCACGCTGCCAAGCCCGAGGGTTCAACCGTGACGAAGCTATTTCAGATCCACGCCAGATGAACCAGTCCGTGTTCTCGCAACGAGTCTTGTTGTCCTGTCAGTGGTATCGCACATAGCCCCATTTCCGAAAGAAAGCGCTCCACGCCTTCACGAGAAGTCGCAGCCGATTTCCAGACATCGGGATGCATCTCCACCACCAATCCGAGCTTGTTTCGTTGCCGTTCGAGCATACGCGTTGCGCCAAGGAGTGCCGCAAACTCGAAACCCTCAATGTCGATGAGAAGCCAATCTGGCGTCAGGCCTGTTCGCGCGCAGAACTCGTCAATCGTTGTCACGGGAACCTCGATGGGTTCTACGCGATCACGCAGAAGCTTGTTTGGCTCTCCCAACCGGCTCATGCCGTCCGCCTGCGCACGGTAAAGCGTCGCGGTACCCGGTGCGCTACTGATCGCGACTTTCTCGATTGTCACAGTGCTTTCGATCTCGTTCAGGCGCACGTGTCTGCTAAGGACTTCAACTGCGGCGGGATTTGGCTCAAAAGCAATTACGCGTCCCGAGCTTCCCGACCAATGTGCGAACTGCAAAACGTAAACGCCGACGTTCGCACCTACGTCAAAGCAAATCGCCCCTGGTTTAACCCGCTGGCTCAGGAAAAGCGCAACCGAAGCGTCGTAGTCGTGGCCCATGCGGTTGCGATAGTGCGAATCGATACGGAAAGGAACGCCATTTATTTCCCAAGGCACTCCGCGTCCAGCGCTCAGCAGCTGCAACGTTGATTCGTACGCGGGACGCAGTTGCCGGATGAGCCATGACTCTCTGCCAGTCGCTCCCGAAATGAGGCGTGCGATCCATTGAATTGGCGCCAGCATACCTGCCATCTTACAAAGAAGAACGACGGCGTCTCAAATCTAAGTAGAGCCGTCCCCGTTTATTCTGCGTGGTCCCGGCAAATTAACCTTCGTGACTTGAAATTCACACTCAGCCTCAAATCAAGGCAGCACCGACCCGTCTCCTGAGACCGTCTCGTCCGCGCCCCAGAGATGGCGCTCGTAGATCGCCGAAATGCACGGCGGTTAGATCCGAACTGAGGAAGGCGCCTGCGCAACCTGAAGTAAAGTTCGTTTTCCGAGGGTAAGTCGGGCTGCTCTGGAGACGAGTTGTCTTGGTCGCACGGACTTTACACGCATTTTTCTTACGAACCGAACGCCGAAAAAATTAAGACGCACGCTTTTCAATTTCAGACACTCACACCCAAATTAAGTCACCGCCGGATTCTGCACGAGAGTTACGAATTCACTCGCCATTGTTTCCCAGCTGCGGCTTCGCAGTTCGGCGGTCAGCGGTTTCACCGATTCTTTCCACGCATCGATTGATTCGCGCCAACGGCGCATTCGTTCAACAAGTTCTCTAACGTCGTCAGGATTACGTAGAAGCAATCCAGCGAGTTGTGCCGGGTACCGTTCGGCGACACCGGCACATGCACTCACGATCGCCGGCACGCCGCAGCAGAGCGCCTCCTGGACATTCAGCCCGTAGGCCTCGTAGCGGACCGGACTGACGAGCACATCGACGGCGGCCAGCACATCAGTGATCCTCTCAGTGAAACCGATCATCTTTATGTGACTCGACAATCCCGCTCGTTCGATTTGATTTTTCCATCGCGCGACTGCACGGCCGCCTCCAGCTACAATCAAGTCAACATCCCAGCCAGTGCACGAGCAAAGCGTGCTCCACGCGCGGACAAGAGTGTCGATCCCCTTGTTCGTGTCGTATCCAATCGCCCCGACAAATGCCGCCAAAGGATGGCTCAACGGTTTGCCGAGCCATAGGCGCGCGGACCTGCGGCGCTCTGGCTCTACCGGCCCTAGTTCGGAGTCGGCGCCAAGATACAGTTTGTAAATATTGCGCTCCGAAATGCGCAGCAAGTTGACCAGGTCGCGCCGCGTCCGCTCTGAATTTGCGATGACCACTTTGGCCGATCGAAGAGCTGTCCATTCGCGGCGCAGCGCGAGCGATTTGTCGATCCGATTCTTGACTTTGAACCAGAGCGGCGCGTGCGGGTCGCACGGCGGCCATGCGCGATGCACCGAGTGAACCCAATTGATGTCCGGCCAGGTGCAATTACCCCCGTTGACGACCACCCGCGCATCGGGCGAGTTCGCTTTCACCGCACGCGCGACGAGTCGTCCCTGCCGATGAAGCATCCAGTCTCCAAGAAAGTACGATCCGCCGGGCTTCGCGACGATGTGAGTTGTCACACCCGCCATCGTAGTCAGGGTTGGGGCGATCTCGTGCGACACCAGATGGACGCGATGCCCGCGCGACGCCAGAAAAGTGGCAAGCGCCGCATTCGCTCTGTCCATCCCACCCTTTCGGTGGAAGCCGCCGGCCACCAGCACCCACTGTTCCGGAATCTGATTCATTTTGATCACTCTCGGTTGAGGTGAAAAAGGTAGTTATCTTCGATTTGTGGCAAAGGTCGCAACGCCGAGTCGTGGTTGCGCGGCGCGAATGACTGCGGGCTGCCTTGCCCGCGCAGTCGTTATCCATCCCATAAAGGCCAACACCAATGGGGTTCCGGGTATCCAGGTCAAAAGGCCCGTTCCGATCATCGCGGTCGCAAAAGAAAAAACCAGTAGATTGCGCGTCAGTCTAAGTGCGAGTCCCCATTCGCCGTCCGGCACGGTGCGGGCGAACGTCCAGAAAATAAAGATCAGCCAGATCATCAGGCCCGGAATACCGGTTTCGAGCAAAATTCTCCCATACTCGTTTTCCATCGCGACCGAATCTTTGACGCGATCCTGCAGAAAGTACGGAATACTGGTTCCTCCGCCCCCCAGACCATTACCCATCGGATAATCATGCAGCGCATCAACGAACGATTCGTTGACGCTGTTTGCGATTCGCTTTTCCACCATGTCGGTGTCTTGAATAGTCGTGAATCTCTGCAACCGCGGATTGTTCGAGACGATCCAGCCCACGCAGACCACCAGCACAGTCGAGCCGAGCAGAACCCTGAATGTCATTTGTCCCGTAAGGAAAGTACTGCCTACAGCCAGGATCATTATACCGGCCCAGGAGCGCGATGCACCCATAAAGACTCCGAGCGGAGAGGCCACCAGAGCCGCCATGAACAGCCAGTATTCGAGCCGTCCGACGCGCTTTTGGGCCCATGCGTTCAGCAGCAGTGGCATCGTGCAGACCATTGCGCCGCAGTAAGACGCCGAACCTATGAATGTTGAAGGAATTCGGTATTGGGTAAATCCGATGAGATCCCTCGAACCGTACATGTTAATAGTATCTGCGTTCCTGGGAAAAAACCTCTCGAGACCATCGAAGTACTCGGCAACGGCAAATCCAAATGCAATCAGATTCAGCACCGCCAACCATTTGGCCAGCACGTAGTAGTCCTCCGACTCGAGCATCGCACCGATTAACAGGAAAGGCAGAAAAAATATCTGTCCGCGAAGACCGACTAACTGCACCAATGGGTCCTGGACTGGAAGAAAGAACAGTAGAAGAGGCCAACCGACCAGCAGCGCGACCCATGGCATCAGGACCTGAACGCGCCGCCGCTGCGCAGAAGTCATGCGCCGCGAAAGGAGGGACAAATAGAATCCAGCGACACCGGCATCGAAGATAAAGTGTGCCAGCGAGTCGGGCACATTGGCGCGTATGATGCCGTATCCGTAACCCAGTCCCATCAAGACTCCGAGACCGGTAGTCAGCGACCGTCGCCCGAACATAAAGCAGGCGACCAGGGCGAGACCGCAGAGAACTATTCCTTCCACGAAGCTACGTCTCTTGAGCGTTTTGCATTTAGGGAGTCGGTTTTGACTCCGGGCTCAGATCCCACAGCGCGACGATGAAATTCTTGTAGCGCGCGAGAGAGATCAGCGAGCCGGCCTGATGGAAATTCGTCAGGATTCGGTGGTCAAAGTCCTTTTCGTTTGGCGCGAAATAGAGAAACCACAAACGCCCTTCGGTCTTGGGCAGCACGACTATTCGTTCGGCCTGGTCAGGAACGTAAACCGGATTGCGAGAGCTGACGAAATCAAGTTGATCCGCATGCAACATCATACGGTAGTAGATGATGCAGGGCATCGCGGGGCCGCTCGCATAAATTCGGTCGCCTGGTTGCCACGCCTTTGCAATCGCCGCCACCGCTCCCCTGGGATCATCGAACCCGCCGTCGTTAACGACCACATTTTTGAACGCACTCAGCCCCGCATAGACCAGCGCGATACTGACAATCGAAAGCGCAAGCATTCGTAGCGCGGGCGCGCGCGCGCACGAAGCCGCCGACTTCGCGCGCGGTGATCATCAGCGTGAGCGGCGCGGCGAAAAAGAGCAGACGGGGAATCCACGGATACTTTTGCGCTACGGATGCGATCAAACAAAGAGCAAGCGGCGCGGCCAGCAGCAGGCTGATTCGGTCGCGGCGCCACAGCATCAGCGCCACCGCGAATAGCAACGCGACCGCCGCGAGCGGGGCCAACCAAACCGAAGTGCTGATCGAACCGAGGTTGGTGACGCCCTCGGTCATCCATGGAACGATGAGTGCCGGCGTATGCACCGGGAACATATGGACGAAATCGTGGTGTGAGAGGCTCCCGTTCAATAATCCCTGGCGCGAACTCCAGTAAGCGCATCCTGCGGAAACCGCCCACGCGCAGAAAACCGGAAGCAAGCGGCGGAGCCGCGCGATATTCCGATCGATTATCGCGAGACTGGCGGTAACCGCGCCCATCCCACCCAGCACAAACAGCGCCGGAAAGGAGAACCACAGCGCGAATGCCCCGCGGCAGCGGCCACGATCGACTTCGCTTTGCTCGCGGAGTTCCGTGTGAGCCGCAGAAATACCGACACCAGAACAATCGTGGCCACCGTGTCCAGTGAGTAGGGTTTGACCTGGATGGCCGATTCGATCAGCGCCTGGGAAAACGCGAAGAATCCAACTACGGCGACCGCTTCGAACGGCGGCAAGCGGATTGTTGCAAGCCGCGCAAGCAGTATCACCGATGCGCATCCGAATACGAACGGTAGCAGCCGCAGCGCCACCTCGCCCGGACCGAATATGCAAACCATCGCGCGCTCGATCCACAGAAATCCAAGCGGCGCGGCCTGATCGAAATCGAGCGTGTGCGTGAGGCCGCCGGCGCTCCGTCCGATCAGGTTTAGGGCCAGACAGATGTCGTCGTGATTGAGCGAGTAATTTCCGAAATAGTGCCAAAACCTTAACGCGATACCCATCGCTACGATCGCGAGCGTGAGAGCCGCGGGTAGCGCACGGTGGTGCGCAGGCGTTAGCAGTGACTCCCTGAGCCTGCGGCGGACGATCACCGGACCTGCAAAATCGGCTAGACTACCCTGGTCAATTTGGGGAAGTACTCTGGTTGATCGGTAGACCTTAAAGGTCTCCACTTGCGCTAAATTCGTGCCTCGATCGAATAGAGCGGGCGACGATTGGGAGACCGTAAGAAAATTGTTGCTTTCACGAAACCACGCTCTCACGCTTTGTGCCTGTCAGGCAAATGTTATCGGACATCGGACGCGGCCATAGTCTGGAAACCGTGCGCGGATAATGCAGCGCGGTGAAGACAATTCGACCGTTGTTGCTGTAGGAAATCGAAAGATTTTGAAGTCCGCACGCGCTTGCAATTCTGATCAAATCGATTTCAAGCAGCGCAGTGATATGAGCGGGATAGTGCACATCCTGAAAAGCGCAGAATCTATTTTTCAACATCAACGTCATCTTGCTGAGCAGGCTGAGCTGGTTCGGAGTCGTCACCACCACTGTGCCTCCTGGCTTTGCGAGTCGCACAAGTTCACGCATGAACGCGCGAGGATTCTCGAGATGCTCGATGGTCTCGACCGCCGCGACCACATCGGCGCGCTCCGCGGGCAACGGCAATGGAAGTAGATCGAGGTTCGCCTCGATCCACTCGGCTCCGGCAGGAAAGCCGTCGTATCGAACCAGGTCGACGCCTACGTACGATGAGACACGGTCGCGCACAAAGGGATAGAGATTACCCGAGCCGCAACCGATATCGAGCAGTGTGCCGGTCGTAATTCCCGCATGGCGCAGCGCGTCAGCAGCCATCGCGTAGATCGCGTTTTCGCTCGCACCGCCGCTGCAAGAAGCGCGATCGGCTGGGTCAGGCCAAGTCGATATTTTCAAGACCGCTGTCGCGTTCTGGCGCCGCCGACAATTCTTCGAGCGCACTCTTCAGACGTGAAAGCTGAACTGCAGGATCGGTCAGCTCCCGCGCACGAGCGGGACCTGACGCACCCAGCCGACGGCGAAGTTGCCCGTCAGTGTTCAGCAGCCTAAGCGCCGACGCCAGATCAGCAATACTGCCGGGCGGCACGAGTATTCCGCACGAATCGTTGACGACCTCGGTCGCACCGCCCATCGCACTAGTTATGACAGGTAAGCCAGCCTGGAGTGCTTCGATCAGTGTGAGACCGAACGGTTCCGGACTGGTATTCGGCTGGCAATATATGTCTGCGCCCGAAAGAATCCGCGAGACATCTGAACGTTGACCTGCGAATCGCACACGTTCTTCGATTCCATGTTGCTTCGCCACCGAGTGCAGCTCGCGCTCGTAGCCAGCTTCTTGTGGACGCTGGGCTGCTCCAACGATCCAGCAAACCCATCCTGAACGATCGCGCAATTGGCCCAGTGTCTCGAGATGGAGTCGCTGCCCCTTCCATTGTTCCATCCGGCTCACCTGGACAATCACGGTGGCGTCCGCCGGAGTGTTGAGTTCACGACGCACTTCGGCGCGGTCGTTCAGAGAGGCGTTGAATGCCGGCGGACTCACCGGGCAATAGACTACTTGAGTAGCCACTCGCGGATATAACCAGAAAATCGTCGAGGCAGTGAAATTGCTGTTGCAAATCGCCAGGTCGGGCCGGGTCAACCGAGCCCATCGATCCAACCAGCGGCGGGCATCGGTCGCATCGTGCGCCCAGAATACCAACGCAACGCCGGATGCGCGCGCGACGGGACCAAATATCGCCTGCGCCCACGCCATGTGGCAGACCACGACAGTAGCCGCGCGCTCATCGAGCAGTCGGCTTAGCTTGCGCCGTGCGCGCAATACCGAAAGTGGATGCCTGACCCGGACCTCGCCCAGCATATGAACCGCCGTGCCTGCTGCCGTCAGCTCATCGCGCAATCGGCCGTCGAAACAAATGCCAAACTCCGGTTCGATCTCGGGGCACAGCAGGCGGCATCGCGCCATCGTGACCAGCGCGGTCTCGACGCCGCCATAGAGACGGCCGCTAACGATATGCAGGACCCGCATCAGGCTCCAGCACTTGCCACGCGTTCGTAAATCGGGACCAGCTCTTGCGCGAGCCGCGGCCGGGCAAACAATCGTTCGGCGGCCGCCCTACCCGCGCGGCCCAGGCATTGGCGTTTTGCCGAATCACCGGCCAACTGCGCGATTCGATTTGCCAGGTCAGCCGCATCTCCTGGACTATGAAAAACCGCGCCGCCCGAAGCGTCGACGATTTCTGCGGCGCCTCCCGCGCGGCTCGCGATCACCGGGCGGCCGAGGGCCATCGCCTCGATTATCGACAGGCCGAAGGGCTCCGGCTGTGTGCTCGCATGCACTACGATGTCAAGCGCGCGCATCGCAGCGGCCACATCGTCAACAAATCCGGTGAAACCGACTCGACCGGTGAGTCCGAGCTGCGCCGCCATCGCACGCAGTTCAGGCATCGAATATTGGCTGCCGCGCGTTTGATATACGGGCGCGCCAATTATGTATCCGCGGACTAATACGCCAGCCGGCAGGGCCGCGAGCGCGCGCAGAAATACTTCATGCCCTTTCCATCGCGCGAAGGTCGCGACCAAACCCACGCGAATAGTTTCCGCGGGAGCTGATGGGAGCCCGGAGAGTTCATCGAGTGGGGCGACATTGCCGTCTGGTTTGAACCGATCGAGGTTGACCGCGTTGTAAATGGTGGTGATACCGAAGAGGCGGCGGGCACGGCGGCCCGCCCCACTGCGGTCTGGAAGGCCCGCCCCACTACTGGGGTCTGGGCAGGTGGCGCGAAGATCGTCTGCAACGCTGTTGGAATTGGCGATCGCGGCGGCGCATCTGTGCGCTTGAAAGCGCATCAATCGCGCCATGACCGGCCGCATGCTCACGTAGTCGTGCACGTGCCAGATAACTGGAGTCGTGCCGGCCGCCCACGCTCCGAGCAGGTGCATCTTGAAGCCGTTGGTATGAATGACCGTCGGCGAGATTGCGTTGATCTTGCGGCGCAGCGATCGCGCGTAGAAGACAGTTGGAGTCGCGGCGAGCGCCATCGACGCCGCCAACGAAAATTTTCCGACTTGCGTTCCCGCCGGGCCGGCGACGCCCGCGTCACCGATTTGCGCCAGCGACTCGGGCATCGGAGCGACTGTCGCCGCGATTCCCAGTTCGCGCGCGCGTTCAATCAACGGTCCGTCACCGCCGGCGATCAGCGAGAGACTCCAATCGGGCCGCGCCGCGCGCACGCTGGCAATGACGTCCAGCAGACTCTGCTCCGCACCACCGAAAACCCCGGAGGGATTCAGGTACAGGATTTTCATGCGACGGCAACGATTGGCACCGAGTCAATGCGCCTGTGATTTGGTCGCCGCAGCGGCGGCGTCGAGCTTGCGCCCGAACTCGGCGAGCGAATCGCGATACTGGCGGTTGTCCGGCGCCAGTGCGGCGGCTTTGCGATAGGCCTGCTCGGCGGCGTAGTAGTGATACTGACTTTCTTCGATCTGCCCAAGCCGCGAATACAGCGGCGCGGAATCCGGCTCGATCTCGAGCGCCCGGTCAATCGTAGCGACCGCCCGATCCGACCTCCCATCCAGGACGTAAAGGTCGGCGAGCCGGATCAATGTTGGAAACGAGTTTGGCTGATACTTCAGCGCCTGCTCGAGCGATGACTCCGCCCTGGAGCGATCGGAGGCAGCCTCGGAAGCGTCTGCCAGAGCGGTCCAGAGCTGGAAGGGGTCCGCGCCGTTCTCGATACCTTGTGCGATGGTTTTTTCGGCGAGCTGGAAGTCGCGATGCGGTCCGATGACCATCGTGACCATGTCGCAGTAGATGAGCGAATTGTCGGGCGCGAGATCTTGCGCTTCGCGAAATTTCGCCATCGCCTGCGCGAAGTCGTTGTGTGCATACGCTTCGCCCGATTCGCGCAGGTACTCCGCGCGCTTGTCGGGATCGTGCTCGCGCGACGCAACCTCGGCGTACATCTTGGCCGCGTCGGGGAAGCGGCCGAAGGCGTGGTAGAATTCGCCGAGAGCGTCGGGCGCGTAGAGGTATCCGCGGCCAACCGCCTCGACCAATCCGGCCTCGATTGCTTTCCTATCCGCAACTGGCAGCCAGATTAGAAGGCGCGGGTCGAGATAAGGATGGGTTCGCAGCGCCGGTGAGTTTTCTATCGAAATCTGGAAATGCTTGAGTGCGTCGTCGCGTTTTCCCGCGATCATGAGCGCTCGCGCGTATCGATCGCGGGTAGTTGGATCGATCGGATCGGTCCATACCGCCCGCTGAAGTTCGGCCTGGCGCAATGACTCCGTCATCGCGTCGCCTTCGAGGGCAATAAGCGACAAGTGGGAGAAGCGATTGGCGGGGTAGGTGCTCAACAGCGCGCGTGCCTGCGCGAGATTCTGCGGCTGAGTCAGACTGTAGGGATAGACAATACTGCCCTGACTCATCGCGGCGACGATTAGAACTACTGCCGCGAGTGATACACCGAATGCGAGGAGACCGAAGGCGCGCGACCGGCGCTCAGGTTTGCCGCTTTCCGAGGCGGGCGTCTTGCCAATGCGAATCGCGAGTCCGAGCAGAACCGAGAACAGCAACGCAGTCGCAGGTATGCGCAGATCGAAATCGAACAAATCGATCATGCACATGGCGGCAATCCCGCCGACCACTCCCGCGTATGCCGGCGTCACCGCCGGAGTCAGCCAGCGGGCGCCGCGCCTGAGTCGATCGATCAGGAGGTACGCGAACCACGCGAACAATGCGGTCCCGACGAT
>PMOH01000195.1 GCA_003161515.1 Deltaproteobacteria bacterium | reverse complement strand
CGCCGGAGTCCGCTCGAGCTTCAGCAGTTTGATGACGGTGGTTCCGCACTTGAGGCGATACATCCGGCCTCCCGGGAGCGGAAGCTCTCCCTCCCACTCCAAACCAAGCCCGTCGCGGTAGAAGGCGAGCGCGGCCTTCTCGTCGGTCACTACGATCCCCAAATCGATAGAGTCTTTGGTTACCTGCACGCCGTTCTCCTCTCGCGCGAAGTTGCGCGCGAACCGACGTTAGCGAATCCGCCGTGAGCCGGCCAGCTAAACTTCTGAAAGCTACAAACCTTTGACGCCGCCTCGACGCGCGTGGGATTCTCACCCTGAGGCGCGAATCTCTCATCAATCGAGGAGCACCAACGATATGTACACCGAAGTGAGCTACGACGTGGATGGACATGTTGGCGTGATCACTCTGCGCCGCCCCGAGGCGCGCAATGCTCTGACCTTCACGACTTACCGAGAGCTCGAAGATGCGGTGCGCAATGCCACCGTGCGATGCCTGATCATCACCGGCGCCGATCCGGCGTTCTGCTCGGGCGACGACGTAAAGCAGATCATGGCCGGCGGCGAGGGCGCGCGTCCTGCGGTCACCAATCTCGCACCACGGCTGACGCCGGCAGCCGACGCGCTCCTGCATACCGACATTCCCATCATTGCGGCAGTGAATGGCGCCGCTATCGGATGGGGAATGGAGCTGTCGCTGATGGCAGATATTCGAGTCGCGTCAGAGAAAGCGCGCTTCGGTGAACTGTTCATCAAGCGCGGACTATGCTGCGACGTACCGGGAATCGGCCGACTCGCGCAACTGGTCGGTCGCGAAACTGCGGCGGAACTGCTGTTCACCGGCGATATTATCGATGCCAATCGTGCGCAGCAGATTCGGCTCGTCTCCCGCGTTGTGCCACATGAACAGTTGATGCCGGCCGCGACCGATCTCGCGCGCAAGATCGCATCGAATCCGCCGCTTGCGATCAGAAAATTGAAGAGTGGACTCCGCCGCGCACTCGATCCGGATTGGAAGGAACTTGGAGCGTGGGTCAGTACCAGCCTGGCCGAACTGTTCAAAACCGAAGACCATCGCGAAGGAGTCCGATCGTTCCTGGAGAAGCGCGAACCGCACTTCGCAGGTAAGTGAGCGCGCAATCTGGTTTCTCTATCGCAAGACAAAACCTTCGTAGCCCTTCGCTGCTACTTCCGCGCACTTGGCGCGATAGGCGGGAGCGGGGTTTGCGTAAAGCAGGAACGCGCGCGCCTTGCCTTCAATGTTTCCCCCGACAAACCATCCGTTGGCGCTGCTCAATAGCGTGCGACTGCCGACCTCGTTGGTGTGCGCCACCCATTCATCTTCCGCCTGCGGCGTGGCTGCGATGCGTGAATAGCCCTTTTCGCGAACATAGCGGATGCAGTCCGTAATCCACTCGACGATTGTCTCAGCGCAAACGGTGTAGTTGCAGAACGCGGTATTGGTCGCAATAAAGAGGTTCGGAAAACCGGCCGTCACAAGTTGCAAGTACGTGCGCATCCCATTGGCCCATTTGTCCTTGAGACTCTGACCACCCTCGCCGCGAAAATCGATCCGCGTCATCGATCCGGTTATCGCATCAAAACCGGTGGCATAGATGATGACGTCAAACTCGTATCCCGATCGCTTGTCTTGATGCCTTTGAGGGTGATGCGTTCGATTGGGGTCTCTTTGATATCGACCAGCAGAACATTGTCGCGGTTGTAAGCCTCGTAGTACTCAGTCTCCAAGGGGACGCGCTTGGATCCGAACGGATGATCCTTGGGCACCAACTTTTCCGCTACCACCGGATCCTTCACGCGCGCACGGATCTTCTCGCGTACGAACTCGGCGAAGTCCTCATTGGCGACGCGGTCGGTCATGATGTCTCTGAAGTTGCCCAGCCATTTCCCGAAACCAGGCAGCGCCCACAATTGCTCGTAAACCGCGCGCCGTTCCTCGCGCGGGAGATCCAGGGCCGCGCGCCGGTCGAAGTCATGGAGGAATCCGCCGGTAGTTTCTTTGCACCTTTTGTGAATCTCCGGGTAGGTAGCCTTGAAGCGTCGCTGAGTCTCGTCGCTCACCAACGAATTCCGCAGCGGCGCGGTGTAGTTTGCGGTGCGTTGGAAAACTGTGAGATGGCCGACTTCTTTGGCGATAATCGGGATCATCTGGACGGCGGTGGCGCCGGTGCCGATGACCGCGACACGCTTGCCGGTGAAATCGACCTTCTCCTTGGGCCATCGGGATGTGTGGAATGACTCACCCTTGAAGCTGTCGACACCCTCGAACGGCGGAATATTGCGCGCCGACAAAATTCCGACTGCGGCTACGACAAACTGTGCGCGCATCCGTTGTCCGCTCTCCAACCGGACTTCCCATTGGTTTGCGCGCTCGTCGAAGACCGCTGAAGTGACCCGGGAATTGAATTGGATGTCGCGACGCAGATCAAACTTGTCTGCCACATAGTTCAAATAGCGCTCGTTCTCCGGCTGGCCGGAATAATGTTCCTTCCAGTCCCACTCCTGGAGGAGCTCTTTTGAGAACGAATAGCCGTAGCTTTCGCTCTCCGAATCGAAGCGGCATCCCGGATAGCGGTTCCAATACCAGGTGCCGCCAACGCCGCCGCCGTCCTCGAGGCATCGCACCGAAAGCCCCAGCTCGCGCAAGCGATATAGTTGATACAGCCCCGACACTCCCGCGCCGATCACGATCGCGTCAAAGTTATCGACGCGCCGGGATTGAGCATCCGATGCCTTCTGAATTGAATCCGTCATTTGCTCTTCCTGTTTTTGCGGTCAGGCTTGCGCGCGCGTTGAATAATCCTGGCTCCTAGCGACCCATCTTCAGGAGATCGTCGCCCGCCCATCCTTCTTTCAGTGGGACCATGAAGAATGGAGTGAGACTCATTTTGCTGAAGCGCCAGCAGTCATCGCGCTTTAGGTACTCGTCGTTGTAGCGAGCGGCGACGACGTAGCTCTCGCCATTACAAACCGGCTTGGCTTCCAGGTAGGCATAGCCCTTGGCGCGATCACCGTTGACCGTCAGGACATGGTTATGGATGAACTGCCGGACGCGATAAAGACCGCGGCGGCTGTCAGGTGCGGACCGATCGCGGCCGAGGCCCGAGAAAAACGCCTTGATTTGTTCGCGGCCTTTGGCCTTACCCAGATGCCCGAAATCAAGTTCGCCGTCCTCGGTGAAGAGGTCGGGAATCTCTGCCATTTGAGCTTCGTTGATACACTCATGGTAGCGATAGCGCAGATCGCGGAGCGCCTCGCGATCGTAAAGGTCGGCAACCTTTGCTTCGAGTTCTTTCACCTTGTCTTCGAGATTAGTAGCCATCGTTGTGATCCTTTTGACGCAGCTATGCGAGCTGGATAGCCCTCATTCGGTAGCGCACTTGTACTATTAGCGAGGACGGATAGGTCTAGTTCGGCACCCAGGTGACGGCGCGAATCTCGCCGAACTCGCGGCGCACCTTGGTCCACGAATCGCCCGAATCGGTGCTCAAATACAGGTAACCGTGCAGACTGTTGGCGACGACGAGATCGGGGTTCGCTTGATTTGTTCCGAACCAGTAAATCGTGGAATTTGGCTCGACCGGCAGCTTGCATGCTTCCCAGCTGGCGCCGCCGTCCCGCGACCTTTGGATCGCGCCGCGCTTGCCTGGAATGAAGTCGCCGTTGCCCACGAAGATCGTCTCGGGATCTCCGGGCTTGAGCGCGACTCCGCGGCAATAGGAGATTGTGTCCCGCTCTGCGAACTTGGGGAATCCGTGCAGCGACCATGACTCGCCCTCGTCAAGGCTGCTCCAGAGTCCGTCCGGCGTCGTAACCAACAGCTTGGTCTTGAGGCCCGTCGCGAGCGCCACACCATGGACGTCGTGGTTGAGTTCCTTGTCACCGATTTTTGAATGTTTCCAGGTCTGCCCGTCATCGCGACTGCAATAGACCCCGTCGATTTCGACACCTACCCACATTGTGCGCTTGTCACGCGGATCGATCAGGATATTGGTGACTTTTGGTGCGCCAGCGAGGCATCGCTCGGCCATCGGCACGGGCAATCGATGCCAGCTCTTGCCGCGATCGTTCGTTCGATAGACCCCGGGCTCCTTGGTGCCCGCGAGCATCGTGTCGGGATCGGCGGGATGGAAGGTAGCCGACCAGATCTGTTTGCCTTCCATCGGCGAATCGATCCAGTCCCAGGTCGCACCATTATCTTCGCTTCGATAAAGTCCCGCTTCGGAACCAGCTAGGAGGTGATGAGGATTGTGGGGTGATACGGCGAGTGTGCGAACTTGTATTTCGCCGGGCTCGGCATAGAACGGCAGCTTCATCCTGCTGCGCCGCCAATGTTCGCCGCCGTCGGGGCTGAACCATACTCCCGCGCCTACCGTTCCAACGCAGATTGTAAAGTCGTTCGCCATTGGCCCGGACCTCCATGCGCTCAGTAAACTTCGACAGATCGATTTATTCCGACGCTAGCGACCGCATCGGCGAAAAGTCAAATCTCAGCCAATCGTCACGGTCCAGCCGGCTGATTTAAGCGCCCTCGAAATCCTG
>PMOH01000307.1:11382-12680 GCA_003161515.1 Deltaproteobacteria bacterium | reverse complement strand
AGCTCGGCCGAGGTTTACGATCCTACGGTTCCTTCGTGGACACTGACCACCGGCTCATCGGCCACACCGGGAGCAGCAGGAGGGATGAACGTCAAACGAATCGCGACCGGCGAGCTGTTCACCACCGGCACCGATTCTGGTCTGGCAATCTTCGCCGGCGGCATCGACGCCGAGACCACTAACGGCACCTCGCCAAACTTCCCGGTCTGCGAAGCGGTCACCAACATCCACCAGACCACTCAAACCGCAACCGACTTGTACGATCCGACGACGACCGCGTTCACGGCAACCGGCGCGCTGAATCAGTCTCGCGGAGGTTATGGCTTCGGTATTCTCAATGCGGGTTCGCATGCGGGAGACCTGGTGGTGATAGGCGGCGAATGCGCCGCCGGAAGTCTGGCGTCATGGGCGATAGGTAGCTCGTCGGCCACAACCTGCGACGCAAACGCGAAGACCGACTACTACGAGCTGTACAGTCCGAGTACCGGAACCTGGACGCTGGGAACCTCTGCACCGGCTTCGACCCCGGCAAATGCGCCGGCGTCGGCCGTGCTTCCGTAGCGCGCCCGTTCGTAGCGGGAAAGCATAGATGCCGCCCTCGAAAGGGGGCGGCATCGTCGCATCTGGACGGCGCGCGCGGCTGGGGATAAAGCACCAGAAGGTGTATCTCGCAGTACGGAGACAAAAATGAACAACACCGCTGGCGAATACTACTTCAC
This sequence comes from Deltaproteobacteria bacterium, assembly GCA_003161515.1. Taxonomy (GTDB): domain Bacteria; phylum Desulfobacterota; class Binatia; order Binatales; family Binataceae; genus Binatus. The sequence goes on along the minus strand of PMOH01000307.1, from coordinate 11,961 downwards.
GCGACTCGAGACGGTTGTCTTCGGCGTCGGCAAAGTTGAAACGCTCGGACGCGAATTGTCGCGGCGCGGGGCCAAGCGCGCCTTGATCGTGACGGGCAAGACGCTCGGGCGCTCGAAACTGCTGGACAAGGTCAAGAGCGCGGCCGGTTCCGCGCTGGCGGGAGTGTTCGCGGGCGCAGCACAGCATGTGCCGTCGCAGACGGTGACGGATCTTGTCGCCGAGGCGCGTCGCGTCGGCGCCGATTCGATGGTGAGTTTCGGCGGCGGCAGTCCGATCGACACCGTGAAAAATGCGGCGTGGCAGTTGATGGGCGGACGTGCGGGTTCACGCACGATCGATTTCAGCGGTGCTGCCGGCGAGTCCGGCGGCGGCGCGTTTCGGCATATCGCGATTCCGACCACTTTGTCGGCCGGTGAGTTCACGCCCGCGGGCGGCGTCACCGACGAATCGAGCAAAGTGAAAGGTGGAGTTGCCGATCCGCGGTTGCAGGCCAAGTCGGTGATCCTCGATCCGACGCTGACGGTCGAGACGCCCGCGTGGCTGTGGGCATCGACCGGGATGCGCGCGCTCGATCACGC
>PMOH01000307.1:8430-11371 GCA_003161515.1 Deltaproteobacteria bacterium | reverse complement strand
ACGAACTCGAGCATCGCATGCAATGCCAGCTGGCCGCGTGGCTCTCGATTTTCGGCATGTCGAACACGCGCGGCGGAATCTCGCACGCGCTGGGTCATCAGATTGGCCCGATGTGGAATGTCCCGCACGGCATCACGTCATGCATCACGCTGCCGCACGTGATGCGCTTCATGGCCGACGTCGCTGCCGATCGNNTTGGAATGCGCCGATCGCGCGGCCAGGTTCATCGGCAAGTTCGAAGTACCGACCCGGCTTCGTGACGTAGGCGTGCCGCGCGAGGAAATATCGCGAATCGCGGGAACCGTGCTCGAAGAAGTGAAGCGCGCGAACACGGTAGGCGCGGAGGTAACGCTCGCGCAGCTGGTGGGAATCCTCGAGGCAGCGTATTGAGTCATACGCGCTCAACTTTTTTGTTTCATCCTGAGCGCAGCGAAGGTCTCGCGCGCTGCCGCGCGTCTGGCAGGCGCCGGACGCAGGAACGTCCGTCGAGATTCTTCGCTACAGCAGCTTTCGCTCAGAATGACTCAAAAAAGCTACGGGAGGGTCGGGCCGACGTCGTGGGAGTAGGGGGTTTGATTGGTGATGCCCCATTGGGAGCCTGGGAGGTTGGGGAGGGGCGGGTCGGTTGGGGCGTCGGGGCCGTCGACTGTGATTTCGCCGCCGCCTGGGATTGGAATCGTCACTGTGTCTGGATTGGTCCCATCGTCCGGCGCCGGCATCGCGAGATCGGTCGGCGATTGGTAGCTGGTGGCATTGTCGCCGTACGACGCGTCGGGGGGTGGGAGGACGCCTTCCTGGGCGCGCGCGAATCCGGGGGCGAATAGCAGTATCGCGGCAATTGCGAACAATAGTCGGGCATGTCCTAATGACAGCGCGATCGATTGTTGCCGCTGACGCATCAAAACGATCGTATCAACTGCGGGCCGATCGGAAAACCGGAGGAACGGATGGTTAAGCTGTACGGATCGTCGATGTCGCGGGCGGGGCGAAGTCTGTGGGCGTTGGAAGAAGCTGGCGTGAAATTCGAGCAGGTGACGGTGGCCGAGACGCGGAAGCCCGAGTATCTGAAAATAAATCCCAACGGCCATGTCCCCGCGCTCGACGACAACGGGACGATAATCTGGGAGTCGATGGCGATAAATCTGTACGTCGCGGAGAAATACGGGAAGGCGCCGCTGTGGCCGTCAACCGTCGAGGGTCATGGCGCGTGTTACCAGTGGAGCCTTTGGTGCATGACCGAACTGGAAACCCCCATGATCGATATTTTCCAGCATCGGCTGATGTTGCCGGCCGATCAGCGGGACGAGAAGATCGCGCTGGCGCGAATCGAGACGCTGAAGACGCCGCTCAAGGTGATCGACGATCATTTGAGCAAGTCCGAGTATCTGATCGGCAAGGATTTCACCATCGCGGACCTGAACGTGGCGTCCGTGTTGAGTATCGCGAAGTATATTCAATTGGATCTCTCGCCGACTCCGACGGCGCAAAAATGGCTGCAGAAGTGCCTCGAGCGTCCGGCTAATCAACGCGTGAGCGCGATGAAATAGCTTGGAGCATCCGACCCACAGTGAATTTTCACCCACCGTATTGACTTTGCGCGCAGCGGCGGTAGCTTTCATGTCGGTACCAGCGTTGACTGTAGCGTCAGCCTCGGCGGACAGCCAAAGTGTCATATCGGACGGAGACGGAGCGGGGATATTTGCTGAGATGGGCAAGGTGATCTGATGCCTGCATGCGGGCATTGCGGCAAAGATAACCCGGAAGGCACGGCATTCTGCGGATACTGTGCGAGTCCGCTGATGCAGCCGGTAGCCGATCCGGTTGGGCAGTCGTCGAAGCCGGGTGGCCGGCCGATTGTGGCCCCTCAGATACGCGGAGGATCTCCGCCGCCGCCGCCGCCCAAGCCGTTCAAGCCTGAAACTCGCACGCCCATTTCGTCGCCAAGCAGCGGCGGCGGCGGTAAAAAAGGCAAGGGCGGATTCGAGTTACTCCCATGGAGCGAGCTGTCCTCCGGTCAGCGAGCAGGACGAGTAGCCGCTGGCGCGGTCGTGTTGTTCCTGATTTTTTTCTTCCTCCGCGGAATGTTGCGCAGCGTCGGCGGGTCGGGCGGCGCCAGTGTGCCTGCGCTGTCTGCGGATGGTTCTAACGCCCCCATCACCGACGGCGACCGCAAAGACGGAATCGAATCGCTGTGCAAGGTATTTCAGATCTATGGGCTGCCTAAGAACGACAGCGGCGCCAACGAGGCGGTGCACAATGCGGTTGAGTTGTTCAAACTCGCCGGCAATCAGTCGCCCGAGCGCAGCACGTACATTCTGACTTCGATTGTCGGGGATTTCCGCAGCGGCAAACTGGGTCAGGCCGACTGCGCGCAAGCAGGAGTGCCGATCGCCACCAACCCGACCGACACCCCGGACAATTCAAGTCCCGACGTTCCGCGAAATCAATAACTATCGCCGTGCAGTACGCGGGCGAGTTGTCCAGTAGTAAATCGGGACGCCGCTCAATGCGATCAACAATCCCGGCCACGTGAAGCGCGGCTTCATAATCAACAGATCGATCATCAGGGCCGACGCCGCGATGATGTATAGCGCGGGGACGATCGGATAGCCCNNACCGTCAGCACGTAGAACATCAACTGCGCGAAGATCACGTAGTCGAGCAGCTCGGAGTAGGTGCCGGTCAGCGTGAGAACCGCGGCCCAGATTCCCTGCATCACGAGTGCGACTGCGGGCACGCTCGCGCGATTGAGACGTCCGGCCGCAGCGAAGAATACCCGGTCCTGCGACATGGCGTAGATGACGCGAGCGCCGGTGAGGATGAGTCCGTTGGCGCATCCGAAGCCCGAGATCATCACCAGCACCGCGGTGATTTTCGCGCCCGCGCCGCCCCATACTACTTGCATTGCGGCAGCTGCGACGCGGTCGCTCGACGCGTGCGC
>PMOH01000307.1:3698-8398 GCA_003161515.1 Deltaproteobacteria bacterium | reverse complement strand
TTGCGCACCTCGGCCGCGGCGAAGGTCACGCTGGCCCATGCGTCGGCTGAGAACAGAGCACCGACCATGGCAGCACCGAATATGCCGGCGCCCGCAATCGACATCGAAGGAGTGCCGAGGAAAGCGCTCGAGCTGCCGAAGTTCGCGTGAATCGCAGTTGGATTCGGCGCCAGGATACATCCGACGACGACGATCAAACATAGCGAGAGAATTTTCGCGGTGGTGAATGAGTTCTGCAGCCACTTGCCCATGTCGAGGCCGCGCAGATTGGCTGCGGTGAGGATCGCGATCACAGCGATCGCGCCGGCGCGCTCGCCCGACAGGCCCGCCCCGCCGGCGCCGAACCAGAGGCTCGAACCGAACACCGGCCACATCACGCCGGCGAATCGCGCGAACGCAACTGCGACCGCCGCGATCGTGCCGGTCTGGATCACCAGCAGCAGCGTCCAGCCGAACATGAACGCCCACATCCCGCCGTAAGCCTCGCGCAGATAGACATACTGGCCGCCCGCGGCCGGCATCATCGCGGCGAGTTCACCGTATGCGAGCGCGCCCGCGATCGTCATCACGCCGGCGATTAGCCAGATCATCAGTAGCGCGAAAGGAGTGCCGACCTGGCGCATGATGTCGGCGGAGACAATGAAAATCCCCGAACCGATCATCGAGCCGGCGACCAGGGTCACGGAATCGAACAGCGAAAGGCCCGGCTTCAGCTGGTTGGAAACTGGGCCGACTTTGGGAACGGTCGCCATTGCGAACGCATCGTAGCAGCACCGGCGCGCGCCTGCACCTCAGTACCGAAAGTAGAGTCCACAAGTAGCGTCCGCATTGATCTGAGCGGCGCGCCGGACTTAGTTTGTGGATCGGTAGAAGGTAAAAGCTCGCGACGGGAGGCAAAAATGCCGGCAAGGAAAAAACCTGTGACCCGAAGAAAAGCTGCGAAGAACGATCCCGCGCTCAGGCAGCTCGCGCAACTGCGCAAGACCGTCAAGGAATTGCGGGTCAAGCTCGAGCGCGAGACCAGGGCGCGAAAGATCGAAGCGCGCGTCAAGAGCGAAGCGCAAAAGGCGCGCACGCAACTCGCGTCGCAGATTTCGACGCTGCGCGACCAGGGGCGCAAGCTCGCCACCAATCTGAAGTCGGCGCTCGGCGATGCCGGCAAGCGCGACGCGGCGCGTCAGCAGGCGCTCGCAAAAATCGCGGAGCTGAAAGCAGAGTACGCGAAGAAATCGGCGCAGATGAGGTCGGAGTTATCGCGCACCACTGCCGAGCTGACGCGCAAATCCGAAGAGCTGAAGAAGCTCGCGGGAGAGGCGGCGCATCGGGCGGTCGAGATAATTCGCGGTGAAGAGCCTGGCCCGGCGCCCGAAGGGCCAATTGGTGGAAGCTCCGAACTGCCAAAAGAAGTCTCGCCCCAGGAAATCGAAGACCGCGGAGATGACAGGGAGCCTGATGAAGAGCAATAGATCATGGCAAGGGCCAGCCCCTGCGTTCGAGTGAAGGGATTCGGCGAGTTCTTCTCGACGAGCGCGATCAGCGAGTTCCTCGCGCGCCGACGGCTCTTCCGGCGCGCGGGAACCCGCTCAGGAAACGAAGTGAATTACGGCGCAGCCGGGCTCGCCGCGGCAGCCGGACTTGCGGCGTCGCTGGCCACGGCGCTGGACGCCGCGGCGCCGGCATCGCTAGCCATAGCCGCAGGCGCGGACGCAGCAGCGTCGGGAGCGGGGGCCGTCTCTTCGGACTTGCTGCAAGCCGTCGCGAAGAACATCGTAACCAGTGCTAGAAGCAGGACCTTGCGCATCGCTTTCTCCTTGGTTGCTCGATAGCTCAGTTGAGCGCGGAAACCTGAAACGGGGCAAGAATACGATAGGTGCAGCGTAACTTCAAGCGCGCATTTTGCCGTCATTCACAGTTCGCCGGCGCTCGCGGCGCGGCTTCTCTGCGCAAAGATTTTTTTTGACTATTTCGTGCGCATCTGTATCATTCGATCAATATTTACCGCCTGAGGGGCGGGGTGCGGTGGAGGAAGCAGGGTGGAAGAGCGGCGCGTTATTTTCGCGGGCATCGGTCTCGCAAATCGTCACAATTCTTTAGTCGTCGAGCACGAACTCGACATGGTGCGAAGCTCGGAGCGTCCACCGGCGGGTCTGCCGACGCTCACGCGAATTCGCAACTGGCTGATGCCGTCGGGACGGCTGGTCGCCCCGCCGATGCGATCGGTGGCGCGGGAACTCGAAGAAGCCTTTCCCAGCCGCGACATCCCGGTGTAGATTTCCGCGCGCGTGAACTGATTTCGCTCGCGGAGAGGAGACTACGATGAGCGCGATCTCGCGAATCTCTACCAACACGCCGTGGGAGCCGATCGTCGGCTATTCGCGCCTGGTGCGGGCCGGCGACATGGTCGCAGTCTCGGGCACCACCGCTACCGACGAGCGCGGGATGATCGTCGGCGCAGGGCAGATGTACGTGCAGGCGCGCCAGGCGATGGTCAATATTCGAACGGCGCTCGACCGCGCAGGCCTCGCGATGCATCACGTGATTCGCACGCGGATGTTCGTCACCGACATGAGCCGTTTCGCGGAAGTGGCTCGCGCGCACAAGGAATTCTTCGCCGACTCGCCTCCCGCATCAACCGTCGTCGAAGTCCGCAGGCTCGCGCATCCCGACATGATGATTGAGATCGAAGCCGATGCCTACGCGGGCGTCGCGAATAGCCAGACTGCCAGCGCGAAGCCGCGCGCGGCGGTCAAACCAAAGGCAGCGGTCAAGCCGCCGAAGAAATCCGCAAAGAAGCCAGCCTCGAAGAAGCCCGCGCGACGCAAGTAACGCGCTACTCGTCGAGCGCTGCGGCGGTGTGGATTCCTTCCGCGCCGCTGGCGGAATGAAATGCATTTGCGGCTGACACTATGTACGGCTGCGGATAAACTCCAATCAGGATAGTAGCCAGTGCGGCTAATCCGATTGCTGCAGCCAGCGCGGGACGACTACTCAGTCGCTCAACTTCGAGCCCGCCCTCCTGCATATACATCGCGACCATTACGTAATAGTAGTAATAGGCAGAGATTGCACTATTGAGTACTGCAATTATTACCAGTCCGACGTATCCCTGGTGCAGCGCTTCGCTGAAAATGTAGAACTTGCCGACGAATCCGGCCAACGGAGGCACTCCGGCCAGCGATAGCAGGAAGATTGCCATCGCGCCGGCGAGCAGCGGCTGTCGCGATGCGAGGCCGCGAAAGTCGCTGATCTGATTACCCACTTCGCCGCGCCGCTCGAGCGCAATCACTACTCCGAACGCGCCGAGATTCGTGAATGCATATCCAAGTAAGTAATAGAGGATTGCCGGACCCGATCGCACTCCCGCCGCCATGCCCAGCAGCAGATAACCGGCGTGCGCGATCGCGGAATATGCAAGCATCCGTTTTATATTGGTCTGGACGACGGCGATTAAGTTTCCGCCGGTCATCGTCAGCGCCGCAACTACCCACAGCACGGTCTGCCAGTGCGCGCCGACGTTCGAAAAATCGACCAGGAAAACCCGAACGAACGCGGCGAACGCGGCGAGTTTGACCCCAACAGCCATGAATGCGGTCACTGGCGTCGGCGCGCCCTCGTAAACGTCGGGGGTCCACATGTGAAACGGCACTGCGGCGACCTTGAAGCCAAAACCGATCACCATCAAGCCAATGCCGAGCAAGAGCAGCGGGTTCGAGCTCAGCGCGCCGGAAGCAAGGGCGTCGTTGATCGGGCCGAGCTTGATCGAGCCGGTTGCGCCATACACCAACGCGATTCCGTAGAGCAGGAAGCCGGTCGAAAACGCGCCGAGCAGAAAATACTTGATCGCCGCCTCATTCGATTTCGCGTTGCGGCGCATCATTCCAGCGAGCACGTAAACCGTGAGCGACATCGTCTCGAGGCCAAGGAAGATGACGATGAGGTCGCCGGCCGTCGCCATCAGCATCATGCCGAGCGCGGAGAACAGCAGCAGCGAATAGTATTCGGCGCCGGGAATACGATTCTCGGCGGCGTAGTCGAGCGACATCATCACGGTGAACATCGCGGCGATCAAAATCACGAGTTGAAAAAAAGCTGAAAAGCTGTCGATCGAAATTGCGCCGGCAAAAGCGATGCCGTTTTGCCCGACGATTCCGAGCGTGAACACAAATGCCACGCCGAGCGACGCTAGCGTCAGCAATCCCAACCCCTCGCTTTCACTGTCTTCGATGCGTACCCCGGCCAGCAGCACTACGATCGCGGCAACGGCCACGATGACCATCGGCAGGATGGGCAGCCAGACGAAATTGATCGCGGCGAGATTAAACTGGGTCATCGTACCGCCGCCGCTATAGTCGATTCGCGAGTTACTATTGGCAAAGTAGCTATTCGAACCGGAGGTCGTTCAAGCTGGCCTTCAGCCTGCCCGAAATTTGCGCGCGCAAGCATCGCATTCACCGACGGCTCGATCCGGTTGATCAGCGGACGCGGGAAAATGCCCAATATCAGCATCAGCACGATCACCGGAACCATCACTGCAATTTCGCGGCCGGTGAGATCGCGGATCGTTTCGTTGACCGCCTTGGTGATCGGTCCAAACATCACGCGCTCATAGGTCCAGAGCATGTAGAGTGCTCCGAGGATCACTCCAAACACCGCGAAAACGGTGGCCAGCCTGATTCGCAGGAACGCGCCGAGCATGATCA
>PMOH01000307.1:0-3679 GCA_003161515.1 Deltaproteobacteria bacterium | reverse complement strand
GCGTAAACCGGAACGCGCTTCCACAGACCGCCGAATTCCGAAATCTCGCGCGTGTGCCGCCTCATGTAGAGCATCCCGACCAGTAAAAATAATCCGCCGGTGGATACGCCGTGATTGAGCATCTGGTAAATCGCGCCGTCGATGCCCTCGGGGTTGAGCGCGAATATCCCGAGCATCACGAACCCCAAGTGACTAACCGACGAATAGGCAATCAGGCGCTTGAGGTCCGGTTGCATCATCGCGACCAACGCTCCGTAGATGATCCCGATCACCGCAAGCGCCATGAACAGCGGGATCGCTTCGACGGCGACGGTCGGGAACAGCGGAATCGCGAAACGCAGAAAGCCGTAGGTGCCCATCTTGAGCATCACGCCGGCCAGAATAACGGAACCGGCGGTCGGCGCGTTGGTGTGAGCGTCGGGCAGCCAGGTATGCACCGGCCACATCGGGACTTTGATCGCAAACGCGAGCGCGAACGCCGCGAACAGCCAGCGAGCCTCGGTCGCGGTCAGCGGCACCTGATAGAGCAGCGGCAAATCGAAGCTGGTGCGATTGAAATGCACGTGCGCCTGGTACACGAGGTACAGGATCGCGACCAGCATCAGAAGCGATCCGACCATCGTGAACAACACGAACTTGATGGCGGCGTAAATCTTGCGCCCGTGTCCCCAGATCCCGATCAGGAAGTACATCGGGATCAGCATAATTTCCCAGAACATGTAGAAGAGAAACAGATCGACTGCGAGCAGCGTCCCGAGCAGCCCGGTTTCGAGCACCAGCATGAAGAAACAGAATTCGCGCGGACGCTCTTCGATATCGCCGCCGCCGGAATAGAGTATCGACAGAGTAATCAGGATTGTAGTCAGTAGGACGAGGAACAGGCTAATGCCGTCGATACCAATATGGTATGAAATGCCAAACGCCGGTATCCAATCGTACTGCTCGACGAACTGGTATTCCCCCATCTGCGGATTGAATTGCCAGAAGACGTAGAAACTGAGCGCCAGGGGAAGCAGCGAAAAAATGAACGCCGAATTCCAGATCGCACGCTCCTCGCTCTGCATCAGGATGAACAGTGCGCCGATCAGTGGCAGGAAAATCAGCGCTGTGAGCAAGCCGCCGTTCATCGGCCCGTCACCAGGAAGACGTAATAAGCCACGATCCCCAACGCCCCCAGCAGGTAAACGAAGGCGTAGTGCTGGACGTTGCCGGTCTCAGCGCGACGCGCCACCTGGCCGCCAGTCTGAACGGCGAGTCCGATACCTTCGGCAGTGCCGTCGATCGCGTACTCGTCGATCGCGCGGTTGAGTACATTTTCTGATATCCAGAACAGCGGGCGCGTGACGATTAAGTTATATAGTTCGTCGATGTAGTACTTATTGAGTAGCAAGTCGTAAGCAGGCTTCAGCCGCCACGCGAGCAGGAACGGGATGCCGGGCAAGCGTATGTACAAGATGTATGCAAGCAGAATTCCGATAATGGGAGCTGCGAGCGGCAGGGACCGGGAAATCGCACCCTCCTCGAGGATCGGTTTGAAGGTGCCGACGACCGGCGCGAGGAATCGCACGAACGCATTTCCCCACAGGATTCCGTCGGGAAGATTTACCCATCCGCCAACCGTCGCGAGAATAGCCAGTACGATTAATGGAATAGTCATTACGGCGGCCGATTCGTGGATGTGATGCTCTTTGTCGGAGTCCACGCGAGAGTCGCCGAAGAACGTCATGAAGATCAGCCGGAACATGTAGAATGACGTGAGGCCCGCGGTAATCACACCGAGAAACCAGAGCCACCAATGCCCCGATTCGTATGCGGCTTCGAGGATCAGGTCCTTGGAAAAATAACCGGAGAACGGAGGTAGGGCTGCGATCGCGAACGTCGCGATCAACATCGTCCAGAACGTGATCGGCAACTTTGTTCGCAGGCCGCCCATCTTGTTCATGTCCTGCTCGTCGCCGAGCGCATGAATCACAGAACCGGCGCACAGAAACAGCAGGCCTTTGAAGAACGCGTGGGTCATGACGTGGAAGATTCCCGACGCATATGAGGCCGAGCCGACGCCGAGAAACATGTAGCCGAGCTGGCTGATAGTCGAGTAGGCGAGCACCTTCTTGATGTCTGGCTGGACGATCGCGATGGTAGCCGCGAACAGTGCGGTCAAAGCGCCAACTGTGGCGACGAGGTCGAGCGTGCTGGGCGCCATCGAGAACATGAAACCGAGCCGCGCGATCATATACACGCCGGCGGTGACCATGGTCGCCGCGTGAATCAGGGCGCTGACCGGAGTCGGGCCGACCATCGCGTCGGGCAGCCATACATAGAGCGGAATCTGTGCCGATTTGCCGGTCGCGCCGATGAAGAGCAAAAAGCATGCTGCGGTCGCGCCGGCGCCACCGAGCAACGCTGCATTGTTACGAAGTTCGACGAAGTCCAGTGTCCAGACGCCGTGCGCGCCGAGCGTCGCGACGATCGTGAATATGCCGAGCAGAAAGCCGGCGTCACCAATCCGGGTGACGATGAACGCCTTGCGGCCGTTATAGGCGTACTGAGGATTGGTGTACCAGAATGAGATTAGCAAGTAGCTACACAGTCCGACGCCTTCCCACCCTATGAACATCATTAGTAAGTTGTCCGCAAGAATGAGTATCAACATCGATAGTGCGAACAGGTTCATGTAGGTAAAGAAGCGCGCGAAGTCTTCGTCGTGCGCCATATATCCGACTGAGTAAAGGTGAATCAGTGCGCCGACCCCGGTGACTATCATCACCATCACGCCCGATAGCGCGTCGACGCGGAGCCCCAGCTCGGCGTGGAACTTGCCGGCCTCGATCCATCCCCACAAATGCTGGGTGAGGGCGCTGCCTGCCGGCATCGCGAGTAATTTCAAAAATGCCCACGTCGCGACCGCGAACGCGGCGAACATCACGCCCGGACCGACGACGTTGACCGCGGCGCGGCCCCATTTTGCGCCGAGGAACAGGTTGAACACGACGCCGAAGGCGGGGAATAGAAGAATCAGCGCGAGTGCTGGAAAACCAAGTGTCATTTGATGTCCGTTACCATCTCATCAGAGTCAGATCGTCTGCGTGGACGGTCTCGCGATTGCGGAACGTCGAGATAATGATGCCGAGGCCGATCGCAGATTCGGCCGCCGCCACCGTCATCACGAAAAATACGATCACCTGGCCGTCCATTGAGCCAAGCCGAGTGCCGATCGCGATGAACGCGAGATTTACCGCGTTGAGCATCAGCTCGATCGACATAAACATCACCAGGATGTTGCGGCGGATGATTACGCCCGCCACGCCGATGGCGAAAATGATCGCGCTGAGCGACATCATGTAGGTGAGTGGAATCATGATGCGATCTTCTCGGAGACGATTGGCTTCTCGACGATGATCGGCTGCGATTCGCCGTACGGCAGCCGCCGCGCGAGCGCAATCGAACCGACCACGGCGGCCAGCAGTAGTATCGAAGTCACCTCGAAAGCGACGAGGTAGTCGGTGAATAGCTTGGCCGCCAGGCTCGCCAGCGAACCATAGCCCGCGGGCTCGCGAGCGAACTTTACCTGCAAATGAGGTGGCGCGAGGATGAAAAACAATTCGGTCACGAGTAGCGCAGCCGCGATCGAGCCGAAAAGCTTGAGCGCGAGATGCCCGGTCGGTCCGGTTTCGACTTG
>PMOH01000245.1:3526-10444 GCA_003161515.1 Deltaproteobacteria bacterium | reverse complement strand
TGCATCCAGCCCCAGGTCTCGCGAATCACGTTGCCCTGTCCGAACGAGTCGCGCAGCGAGAGGAGCAGGCGCTCGACGGGACGATCGAGGCGATTTTCGGACACGCCAAGCGTCACCAGCCGGTACCATTTCATGAACGCGTAAACGCAGCCGGCCATAAACAGCGCGAGCAGGCCGTACATCAGCACGATGAACGGGGCGGGGATGTTCCACAGGATCTGGCGGGTGACTTGCTCGTTCATTTGCGCTCCATCGGAAAAGCCGGTGGCGAAGGTGCCTTGTAACAGAGTCTTTAATCAGACCATCGCGGATGAATTCAATCCATTGCGACTCCCGATGCCGATTTCGGTTGCCAGGGTGAGAAACTGGCGCGATCCGGCGGGTCGAATTCAGGCGATGCGGGTCTCCTCATACCATAGGTTGTGGTTGTGAGATGGCCGACCACTGCCGGTGGGTTCGTTCCGTCAGAACCTGTTTTTGTTGAAGGCTGGGGTCGGCGTACTTCGTGCGGGAACGGGGCAAGCGTGCGGCATCTTGTAGGATCGTGCATACCCTCATTGTTAGCACGGATATTCAGGCGGGTTCAGGCTTAAAAGTTCATCCCCTCGAAGAAGGAGCGTCGTTGTCGGCGGGTCGCAGGAAGCTCAGAATCGAAGGTCGTGAGCGTGCGAATCACCGACGTGGAAGCGAGCGACGAGTCACTCGTCCAAGACATCGCAGCGATGCTGGTGGATGGCTTCAGGCAAAACGCACCGGAAGCATTTCCAAACCTCGCCACCGCCGTTGCTGAAGTGCGCGAATCATTTGCACCCGATCGCGTGAGCCGCGTCGCGCTCGACGACCAAGGCATGGCGGTCGGCTGGATTGGGGCAATCAAACACTACAGTGGACACACGTGGGAGCTTCATCCTCTCGTCGTCAAAGTCGACCAACAACGACGCGGAATCGGTCGCGCACTGGTACGCGACCTTGAGCAACGCGTGGTCGCGCTGGGCGGAAGCACTATCTATCTGGGAACCGACGACGAGCAAAGCCAAACCTCAGTCGCGGGAATCGACTTGTATCCAAACGTCTGGCAGCACGTTCGAAACATCAGGAACTTTCGCGACCACCCCTACGAGTTCTATCAAAAGCTCGGCTTCGCCATCGTAGGAGTGATCCCCGATGCCAACGGTTTCGGCAAGCCGGACATTCTGATGGCTAAGCGTGTCGGGCTAGGAACCTAACCCCTCACCCCTTCCCGAGCAGGAAGGGGAACCGGAATTGGGAGATCAGTCGTGAATTGAGAGGCGGTCGTGCTCGACGTCTTCGAACCAGATCGCTAACGCGTTAGTCATCTTCGATACGCGGGCGGGGTCTTGCGCGGCTAGATCGTTGCGCTCAAAGGGATCGTTGACGATGTCGAAGAGTTGCGCTGGGGGCGGGGTGGGCTTGACGCGGTCGGGCTCGGGGGTGCTCGCGATGCCGTGGAAATTTTCGGGGTTGTACTTCGACTGGATGTCCATCGCGAGGTCTTCGTTTGATACCTGCATCAACTCGCGAATTGCCGGGCGCACCAGTTTCCAGCGGCCGTCGCGCATTGCGGCGTTGCACTCCGCGTCGGGTGTGTAGCGGTTCCATTGCCAGAAACGCTCGGTCGGAACTTTGCCCGTATCGCCCTGTAGCGTTGGCATTACGTTGATTCCGTCGAGCTTGAGATTGCGCGGCGGCTCGGCGCCAGCAATCGCGAGAATCGTCGGCAGCCAGTCGGTGAAATGAATCATGTCGTGGACCTGGCGGCGGCCGTCGAGACCGGCGGGCCATCGAATCACCATCGGCAGGCGGATTCCGCCCTCGTACACGAGCGTCTTCGCGCCGGCGAAGCCGCAATTGAAACGGTCGGTGCACATCTCGCCCTTGCCCCCGAACTGCGGCCCGTTGTCGCTCGAGAACATCACGATAGTGTTGTCGGCGAGGCCGGATCGGTCGAGCGTGTCGAGCACGCGCGCGATCCCGCGATCCATGCATTCGATCATCGCGTAGATTTGGCTGACCGCAGGCGTGAAGTTACCGCTGGTTTTGTACGGCGCAGCGTCGGCCTCAACTGCCTCGAAAGGAAAGTGCGGCGCGTTGTATGTGAGGTGCAGGAAAAACGGGTTGCCGCGATGACGCTGTATGAAATCGGTCGCCTCGTCGGTGAAGACGTTGGTCAGGTAACGGCCGTCGCCGCGCGAGATCGATCCGTTACGATCGAGATTCCACTGGTAGTAGGGCTGCCATCCGCCTGAAAATCCGGCGAACTCGTCGAAGCCGCGCCGGTTCGGATGGTAGCGCGGGTCGTATGCGCCGTTGTGCCATTTGCCGACGAGTCCGGTCGCGTAGCCCGCTCGTTTCAGAAGTTCGGCGACCGTCAACTCGCGCAACGCAAGACGGTCGAGTCCGCGCGTCTCGAGCGTGTCGATGACGCCGGTACGATGCGGATAGCGTCCCGTCATCAGCGACGCGCGCGCGGGCGCGCAAACCGGAGACGCCGAGTATTGCTGCGTCAGGCAGAGTCCTTCGCTAACGAGGTGATCGAGCGTCGGCGTTCGCGACGCGCCGTAGTTGAAGCATCCGAAGTCGCCGTAACCCATGTCGTCGGCGAGGATGAGGATGATGTTCGGGCGGTCGGGCATCGAGGGAATTCGTAGCACAAATTAATCGCCTGCGCGGCGGGCGGCAGGGGTGACCCCTGCACCCAATGTGAAGCGCAAAGTTGCGCGCGGCGCGCTACTTTGCTCTCAGGGGCGGTGGAGAGAGGGACGCGGCCGGGTTACTCGCGTTCCTGGAAGCCTTCGAGATTGCGGGATCTGCCCGTCTGGCGCAGTTTGCGCAGCGCCTTTGCTTCGATCTGGCGGATGCGCTCGCGGGTGACGGCGAACTGCTTGCCGACTTCCTCGAGGGTGTAGTCGGTCTTCTGGCCGATGCCGAAGCGCATGCGCAGGATTTGTTCCTCGCGCGGGGTCAGCGTCGCGAGAACTTTGCGCGTCTGCTCGCCGAGGTTGCCCTGGATTGCGGCCTCGACCGGCGACGGCGCGAGTTCGTCCTCGACAAAATCGCCAAGCGAACTTTCTTCTTCGTCGCCGATTGGCGTTTCGAGCGAAATCGGTTCCTTGACGATCTTGAGCACCTTCTGGACCTTGTCCAGCGGCATCTCCATCTGCTCCGCGATTTCTTCGGGGCCGGGTTCGCGGCCGAGCCGCTGCACCAGCAGGCGCGTCACGCGCAGCAGCTTGTTGATCGTCTCGACCATGTGCACCGGGATACGAATCGTGCGTCCCTGGTCTGCGATCGCGCGCGACATCGATTGCCGAATCCACCACGTCGCGTACGTCGAAAATTTATAGCCGCGCTGATACTCGAACTTGTCCACCGCGCGCATCAGGCCGATGTTGCCTTCNNCTTCCTGGATCAGGTCGAGGAAGCCAAGCCCGCGATTGGTGTAGCGCTTGGCGAGGCTGACGACGAGGCGCAGGTTGGCTTCGGTCAGTTCTTTTTTCGCGCGCCGGCTCTTGTCCTGTCCCGCCGCGATCGTCTCGAGCTTGCGGGCGTAGTCTTCGCCGTCGTCTTTCGCTTTTTTCTCGACTTCGCGAATCGTCTTCTGCGCCAGCCGAATCCGCGCCGCGATATCGAGCAGGTTCTCGCGAACGTCGTTTATCTTGAGGACGTGGCGGCGATCCTCAGCCTCGGCAGCTTCCTTGAGCAGATGCGTGCGCGAGCGCCCGGTCGCTTCTTCATATTTCGCGATCGTGTGATTCGCGAGGCGGTACTGCAGCAGGAAGTCGCGCATCTCGGCGATCACGGCTTCCATCAGGCGCCGCGACAATCCCATCGTGCGCAATTCTTTTTTCACGCGCTCGCTGTAGCGCGCCAGGTCCTTGTCGAGCTTGGGCTTGCGTCGCGGGCCGGGCTTGTTGCGAAGTTCTTCTTCGATTGCGTCGATCCTGGTGCGCAGGTCGGTCAGCTTCTTGGTCGCGAGACTTAACTTCTTGAGCTGACGCTCGTCGGCCTCGGGTCCGCGCTCTTCGTCGGGATCGTCAGGCGTTTCGGCGGCGTCTTCAAACACGTCGCGCAGATCGGCCTCGCCCGCCTCGACCCGCTCACCCACTCGAATCACGAAATCGAGCATGATTGGCGAGCCCAGCACTTCTTCTTCGACTTCGTTCTCGCCGGCCTCGATGCGCTTGGCGATTTCGACTTCCTGCTCCCGCGACAGGAGCTGAAAGTTGCCCATCTCCTTTAGATAGAGCCGAACCGGATCCGACGACTCGCCGAGCGAATCAGCCGCGGGCGCCGGCGCCTCGGGCGCTTCCTCGGCCTCTTCCTTGGTCTCGACCTCGACTTCGTCGGCGCCCTCGGTCGGAACTTCCTCGAGCACCTTGATATCGAGGTCCTCGAAGCTGTCGAGCGCGGCGCGCAAGTCGGTCGGCGACGCGACGTCCTGCGGCAGGAAATCGTTCACCTGCTCGAAGGTCAGGTAGCCCTGCTCGCGCCCCAGATCGACCAGACCCTGTAGGTCCTTACCTTCGTACTTCTGCTTCATGCGTTTTTGCTTCCGTTGTGCGCGGACGTTGGCCGCCGAAGAATCGTGAAAAAATCGGCGCGCAATTCGGCCGTTATTACGACCGCGAGCCGGGAATCAGGTAGCCTCATTTATACAGACAAGAATACAAAGGCAAGTGAGCGACACCAAAGACCAAGTCTAAAGATCGGCACCATCGTAGTCAACTAATCATTCCTTTCGTCCCGCGATCATTGGGCGAATCAGTGGCCTTTTCGCACCGCGCGATCGTCACTCCAGGCTCGTACACTTATTATACGCATCGTTTGCCGGTTTGGCTGCTTGGCCCGCCACTTTTCTTCTAAATCCTGCGAGTCGTCGAAAAGATACGCTCTGGAAATCGCAATCGAGCCTCTCTATTCTCCACGCTCAGGCTTTCGAGCAGAATTTTGGCCATCCACCTAATAGTCCTGGCGCTCAGCTTCGCAATAATCCTCGTCGGCTCGGAACTCTTCACCAATGGCGTCGAATGGGCCGGGCATCGACTCCACATCGCCGAGGCCGCCGTCGGCAGCCTGCTCGCCGCAGTCGGAACCGCGCTGCCCGAGACCTTCATCCCGGCCGTCGCGCTGCTCACCGGACGCGATTCACCCAGCGCCCACACCGCGGTCGGACTCGGCGCAATTGTCGGCGCGCCGCTGATGCTGTCCACCGTCGCGCTGTTCGTGATGGGCACGGCGGCGCTCGCATTTCGCAAGCGTCGCGGACGGATCGCCTTGCGAGTGGTACGCGAGGACGCTCGCCGCGATCTCGCATTCTTCTTCCCGGTTTTTTTGTGCCTGGTAATAGCAGGCACCCTCGAGATGGGCCCGGTCCTGCGCCACCTGCTCGCGGTCGCACTGTTGATCGTGTACGCGAGCTACTGCGTCGTGATGCTGCGGCTGAAGCGCGCGGCCGGCGCCGAGCTCGACCACGGACTCTACATCGAGTCGATCTTCCGCGGAAATCCGCACGAACCGCGCGGGTGGGCGATCGCCGCGCAGGTCATCGTCGGCGTACTCGCGATTCTGCTCGGCGCGGTCGAGTTCGTCGATCAGATCATCGTGTTCTCGGCCCATGCGCATCTGAATCCCGGCGTGCTTTCGCTCATCCTGAGCCCCCTCGCAACTGAACTGCCCGAGAAATACAACTCCGTCGTCTGGATTCGGCAGGGCAAGGATCATCTCGCGCTCGCGAACATCACGGGCGCGATGGTTTTCCAATCGTGCATCCCGGTCGCCCTGGGCCTGGCGTTTTCGCCATGGCATCTTACCAATCCGGAACTGCTGGCAGGATCGATCGCGCTCGCATCGGTGGTGATTCTCTTCATCAACCTGCGTGACTCGGAACTTGGCACGCCGACGCTGATGATAGGCGGTGCCGCGTACGCGATCTTTCTGATTGGCCTCGGATATCTCGGCGTCCTCTGAATCTATTCGCGCGGACGCGTTGTCTGATGCGACTGCGCGGGTGCACAATCGAAGTACGCGGATCGCGATGACCACTTACCAGGAAATTTCGTCACAGTTTTACAGCAACCGCCTGCTGTTCGGCGATCCCGCCGATCCCGGCGTGGTCGCGGTCGAGATGGCGTCGAAAACCGAGATCGACGTGTATAAGCGCCTGTCGGGAAATCTCACGCGCGAGCGCCGACCGATTCGGCTGTTTGCGCTGGTCGAGAATGTAGCGTTGCTCGAGGGATTCAAAGCGCCGCACGAAACGCGCGCTCTCGACAGCGATTTCCGTTACAAAGTACTCGTCACTTTCAACTCGCTGGACGCTCTGGAAGCCATCAAGCGCCATCTAAGGAACGTGACCAGCCAAGCGCCAAATGCGCCCGATGCCCCATATCTGGTGCTCGCCGATCCGGTCGAGCAGCATCTGATGCTCACCGGCACCACGTTTTTCATCGGGATGGATTTCGCCGAACTGCGCCGCCTGCAGCTCGATATCGAAACCTACATCTCGCCCGGTTTTGAATTTCCGTCGGCGGCGCGCGAAGGCGATCGCGTTATCGCGATCTCGCTGACCGACTCGACCGGCTTCGAGCGCCTGCTCAAGGGCACCGAGATCGACGAGCGCGCGATGCTCGAAGAAATGGTGCGCATCATCCAGGAGCGCGACCCCGACGTGGTCGAGGGCCACAACCTTTTTCGCTTCGATCTCGAATACCTCGAGACTCGCGCGCGCCGCCATCGAGTACCGCTCAAGCTGGGACGCGATGGCGGCGAGTTGCGCGCGCGTCCGTCGCGAATGCAAATCGCCGAGCGCTCGATCGCCTACCGCCGCTACGACATCCCGGGACGCAACATTATCGATACCTGGATCCTCGCGCAGCACTACGACATTTCGAGCCGCGA
>PMOH01000245.1:0-3503 GCA_003161515.1 Deltaproteobacteria bacterium | reverse complement strand
GAGCCCGACAAGCTTTACGAGTACGCGCTCGACGACGCTCGCGAGACCCGCGCGCTCGCCGAGACCCTCTCTCCCAGCTACTTCGTGCAGGCGCAGATTTTTCCGTACTCGTACCAGAGCGCGGTGTTGCGCGGCAACGCGACCAAAATTAACGCGCTCATGATGCGCGCATATCTAGCAGCGGGACATTCGATTCCCCAGCCGTCGCAACCCGCACCGGTCGCCGGCGGCTACACTGAGATTCGCCGATGCGGCGTCGCGCACGGTGTCCTGCACTGCGACGTCACTTCGCTGTACCCGTCGTTGATGCTGCAATATCGGCACGCGCCGGCTGCCGACCGTCTCGGCGTATTCCTGAAACTGCTCGGCGACCTTCGCAGCTTCCGCGTGCAAGCCAAAGCACTCGCGCGTGAACTTTCGGGGGTCGAACGCCGCAACGCCGACGCACTCCAGCTCACGTTCAAGATTCTGATCAATTCGTTTTACGGCTACCTCGGATTTTCGCTTGGCCATTTCAACGACTTCGGCGAGGCCAACGCTTTGACCAAGCGCGGACGCGATCTGATTCAGCGCGCAGTCGCCGAACTCGAGGAGCACGGCGCGCAAGTCATTGAAGTCGACACCGACGGAATCTATTTCGTGCCGCCCGTCGATGCCGCGGACGAAAAGGGCGCAGAACGGCTCCTGGAGCAGGTCGGCTCGATCATGCCCGAAGGCATTCGGCTCGAGATCGACGGCCGTTACGCTGCAATGTTCTCCTACAAAATGAAAAATTATGTCCTGCAGGATGACGCGGGGAAGATGACGATTCGCGGTTCGGGATTGCGCTCGCGCGGACTCGAACGCTTCCAGCGCCGCTTCATGGAGCAGATGTTCCGCTTGCTGCTCGAGGAACGTCGCGACGAAATTCCAAAACTCCTCGACGATTATCAAACGCGGCTCGCGCGCCACGAGATCGGAATCGAGGACCTGATGAAGACCGAGACGCTGCAGGATTCGCTCGACACGTACCGCAGCAAAATCGGGGACAACAGCCGCAACCTCGCCGCCGCCTACGAACTCGCGCTCAAAGCCGAGCGCCCCTACCTGCCGGGCGACCAGATTTCGTATTACGTCACCGGCCGCCGCGCCACTGCGAGCGTAAACGCACTCGCGAAAATGGCGGCCGAGTACGATCCACGCGACCCCGACGAAAACGTCGAGTACTACCAGTACAAGCTGGCCGACCTCTACGAAAAATTCCGCATCTTCGTCGAGAAGCCCGGCCTGTTCGTGCCGGTGGTGGAGACCGACGACAATCCCGCCCAGCTCTCGCTATTCGGCCCCCCGCCCGCCAAACCCGAAGAACCAACTGTCGAACCCGAGCCCTGAGCGCTAGCCGCCGACGCTTGAATTGATCGATACTGCCGCTTGCGGAGGAATATGATGGCTGACGAAAAGCAGCAGCTCGATTGGGACAAGATTAAAAATTTCTCGAAGCAGGTTTCCAACGATATCGGCGCCGCGATGCTTGGCGCGCTGAGCTACATCGGTGACCGCCTCGGAATTTTCAGTGCGCTGGCCCAGGCGGGCAGTGTCACGAGTACGCAGCTCGCGGAAAAAACCGGCCTCAGCGAGCGCTACCTGCGTGAATGGCTTGGCGCGATGACTGCGGCCGGATACGTGAACTACGATCCCGCGGCGAAGACCTACGCGATGCCACCTGAGCATGCGATGGTGCTCGCGCGCGACGACTCGCCGTTTTTCGCCGGCGGTTTCATCGAAATGATCGTCCCGCAGATGTCGATCGCGCCGAAGGTGCTCGAGTCATTCAAGAACGGACGCGGCGTTTCGCAAAGCGAGTATCCGCCCGAGACCTGGGAGGCGATGGAGCGTTCGTCAGCCTCGATGTACCGGCATTCGTTGATTCGCAAATGGCTGCCCGCGATGCCCCAAGTTGTCGCGAAGCTGACCGAAGGCGGTTCGTCGCTTGACGTTGGCTGTGGGAGCGGGCGTGCGGCGATCGCGATCGCGTCCGCATTTCCCAAGGCCAAAGTTTTCGGCTTCGACGCGCATGCCGGATCGCTCGAGCGCGCGCGCGCCAACGCGAAGGCCGCGGGCCTCGGCGATCGAATCAAGTTTGAAGTTGTCGATTGCACCAGGCTGCCCGCCGCGCAGTTCGATTTCATTTCGACCTTCGACGTCGTTCACGATTCCGTCGATCCCGACGCGCTGCTGAAATCGATTCGCGCCGCGCTCAAGCTTGACGGCACTTACCTGATGGTCGAAGTGAACGTCTCGTCGAAGCTCGAAGACAACATCAACCCGATGGGCCGCTTGATGTACTCGATGAGCACGCTGTACTGTATGACGACGTCGCTCGCGCACGGCGGCGCGGGAATCGGCGCGTGCATGGGCGAGGCAAAGGCGCGCGAACTGGCCGCCGGCGCGGGTTTCAAGCACTTTCGCCGCCTGCCGATCGAGGATTTGTTTTCAGCGCTGTACGAAATCCGCGCGTAGGCTAGCCGGTCATTGAAGGCGCCGCTGGAACGCATCCTCTAACGCCGGCAGAATTTTCTGCCAGTCGGCGACCAGCCCGATATTCGCGCGTTCGAAGATCAGCGCGTCGGCGTCATTGTTGATTGCGACAACCGTCTGCGCGCGTTTCAGTCCGCAAGTATGATTGGGCGCGCCGCGCGCTCCAACTGCAATGTACAATCGGGGGTCGATCGATTTGCCGGTCAAACCCACCTGCAATTGCCGCGGCACCCACCCCTGATCAGTCACGCGGCGCGTTGCGCACATCGCCGCGCCCAGCACTCGCGCGAACGCGGCGACTATCGCCACGCCCTCGGGTCCGCCGACACCAGTGCCGATCCCGACGACAACTTCGGCGCCTTCGAGCGGGACAATTGTTTGATCGAGCGTCGAGTGCGCCTTCACCAGCCGGCTTTTCGGCGCGCTCACTTCGACCCGCACGGTCTGAATCTCAGCTTGCCTGGTTTCAGACGGCGCGCCGAGTTCGAGTACGCCCGGCCGCACCGTCGCCATCTGCGGAAAGGTCTTCGAGTAAATCGGCGCGACGATGTTGCCGCCAAAAGCCGGTTTGAGCGCGACCATCCGATTTTCCGCGTCGAGTTCGATATCGATCGCGTCGCCGGTGAGTCCCAGCCCCAGCCGCGCGGCCAGCCGCGGTCCCCAGTCGCGGCCGCGCTCGGTCGCGCCGATCAAAATTCCCCACGGCGCGTGCATCGCGACGACTTTCGCGACCGCCTCCGCCGCAGTTTCGGGCGTGTACGAAAACAGCGCGGGATTCTCGATCGCGATCACGCGGTCGGCGCCGAAACTCGCCAGCAGTCCCGCGTGATGCGTAATGCCGGCGTCGAATCCTACCGCGACGAGCGCGCCGCCGAGTCGCGACGCGAGTTCATCGCCGCGCGAAAGCAGCTCGAGCGTGCCGCGCGTGACGCGCCCTTCAAGGTCGGTCTCGCAAACTATCCACACGTCGCGATCGCGTTTGCTCG
>PMOH01000107.1 GCA_003161515.1 Deltaproteobacteria bacterium | reverse complement strand
CGCGCTCAGGCGCTGGCGTCGCCTTTTGTTCGCCGTCCGGCTCATCGTGACGTTGGCCACTTTTCGGGGCAGGCTTTCGCTTCTTTGCCATTAGGAAAGAGCCGCAGGTTCAGGTAGGTCACAGACTACGCTGAGGACACCACACCATTCAAACCGGCGCGCGATCCGAAGCGCTCACAACATAAAATCGAAAGCCAAAAATGATGCGCGTCAGGCGCGCATCGACTACACTTGCCGGCGTGTCTCGAACTGCTGCGAAGTTGTGATGTGAGGATCCTCCTATGCGCCGTGTCATCGTAATCGCCGCCGCAATTGTCGGAGCCGTCGTGATTTTCGCGGGCGCGATCCTCTTCTATGCCGCCACCAACCTCAATTCGATCATCGCCGAGCGCCGCCAGAACATTCTCGACAAGGTCAGCACCGCGCTCGGCCGCCAGGTTCACGCCGATGACATCAAGGTGACCCTTGGCTGGGGAATCCTGGCCGACGTGACCGGCGTCCAGGTCGCCGATGACCCCGACATTTCGAAAAAACCGTTTATCGAGGCGAGCAACGTTTATACCCGCCTGCAACTGTTGCCGCTGCTGGCGCGCCGGATTGAAGTCACCGAAGTTGTGCTCGACAAGCCGGTGATCCGAATCGTCCAGACTCGCGACGGCACCTTCAACGTCTCGACCCTCGGCCGAAAAAAAGTCCACACCGAAGAGGAATCGCAACCAGGCGAGGGCGGCGGCGGGGGCGGAGAGAGCCAGGAGTCGCCGATGGCGGAGGCGGCCAAGGCGCCCGCAACCCTCGGCTCGCTGCAAGTGCAGAATTTCTCGATCAACGACGGCACTTTGACCTATGAGACGGAGGGCGCGCCGGAAAGCGCGACCGTCAACGCGATTAACCTCAAGCTGCGCGATTTCGTCTTCAACGCCCAGTTCACCATCGACCTCACCTTCGCGGCGCTGAGCGATCAGCAGAATTTCGATCTCTCGGCGACGATTGGCCCGCTGATCAGCAACGGCGTTATCGACGTCGACGCGATTCCCATCTCCGGCAAAGCCAAGGTCGGTCCGATTCTGCTGTCGCAGCTAAAGACGATCCCGATGCTCGCCGACGCAATACCGCCGAAGCTTTCCATTTCCGGCCCAATCGCCTTCGACGCCACGGCTGACGGCACCGTTCACTCGATCAAATTCACCGCCTCGAGCGATTTGAGCGCGCCCGCAATCGCCTTTGGCGACACTTTCACCAAGCCTGCCGACACTCCGCTGAAAATTTCCGCCGAGGGTTCGCGGACCGACTCGGTCGTGACAGTGACGCTCGCCAACATCACCGCCGGCGACCTCGAAGCGAAGGCGACGGATATCAAAATCGGCGACGGCACGACCGCGGCGCACATCGATACCAACAATTTCGACATCGCTTCGCTTGCGAAAATGATTCCGATGCTCGGCAAGTACAACCTGGCGGGCAAGACCGAGATTCATACCAGCGCGACGCTCGCGAACGGCAAGGCGTCCGCCGACGGCACCGTCGCGCTCGCCGGAGTCGGTTTGTCGATACCCGATCAGAAACTGCCGCCGCTCAGCAATCTGAGCGGCAACATCAAGCTCGAAGGAACCGGCGCCGACGTTGGACCGCTGACTTTCAATATCGGCCCGCAGCAGGCGACATTGAAGTCGCACATCGATCAGTTCCAGCCTCTGGTCATGAGCTACGAGCTGAATGCGGCCTCGGTGCGCCTCGCGGATCTCGTACCCTCGCGTCCGCCCGACGAGGTGATTAACCAGCTCTTCGCCAAGGGCTCTGCCTCGACCGGTGCGAAAAACGTCAACACCATCGAGTCGCAAATCACCTCGCCGTCGGGCAACCTCGGCGGCGTTCAATACCAGAACCTGGACTTGGCGCTGTCGCTGCAGGATAAATTCGCGCGCGTTGCGCGGCTCAAGCTGAAGGCGTTTTCGGGAGACATCGTCGCGACTGGAAGCACGCAGCTCGAGCCGTCGGCGCCGATGCAAGCGTCGATCAGTTTCACCAATCTCGATATTCAGCAGGCGCTCGACTCGCAAAAATCCAAGGCTGCCGGCACCGTTCGCGGCACGCTCGGCGGAAATATCAAGGTCAGTGGAAAAACCGGTACCTTCGACGAGATGAAGCCGACGCTTAAGGGCAACGGCAATCTCACGCTGACTAACGGCAAGCTGGTCGGCGTCAACATCGGCGGACAGGCGCTCAGCAAGGTGCAGCACCTTCCCGCGATCGGCAACCTGGTGCCCGACGCGGTCGTCAAGAACCATCCGGAGCTTTTCAGCAATCCCGACACTGACATCCAGCTCGCGAGTCTGACCTTCGTGCTCGAAGGTCCGCGAATCACCTCGCACGACATCAAGGTGCAGACCGTCGATTACAATCTGCTCGGCGACGGATGGTTCGACATGGACAAGAATATCGATCTCGCCGCGCGCATCGTGCTCTCGCCGCAATTCAGCAAGGAGCTGATTGAGCAGAAAAAGGAAGTCGCATTCATCGCAAATAAGGACGGACAGATTGACGTCCCGTTGCAGGTCGTCGGGCAGTTGCCCAAGCCGCAAGTCCTGCCCAACGTGACCGAGCTGGCGCAGCGCGCCGGAAACAACGCCATGCAGGCCCAAGGTCAGAAGTATCTCGGCAAAGTCTTCGGCAAAAAAGGCCTGCCCGGAGGCTTAGAAAAATACCTCGGCGGCAACTCCGGCAGCACCGACGGTTCAGGCAATGGGTCCGGTAACGGCAATGGCGGAGGCAACTCCAATCCGCCGCCGAATCCGCTCGACACTCTGAAAAAGTTGTTCTAGCGCGCGACGGCGCGGCGTCCGTCTTCGCTTTGCTCTCCATTTTCGTCTGATCTTTGTGTCATCCCGATCTTGTGTCATCCCGAGCGTAGCCGAGGGACCCTGGATCTTTCTGAGTGCCCGCCGACGCACCCCAACCATGGAGCGATCGAGATGCTCCAACAAAAGGATAGTGCCAAGACATCTCTTGATTATGTGGTTAGGGTGCGTCTCCCAGCGTTCAGAAAAATCCGGGGTCCCTCGGCTACGCTCGGGATGACACAAAAAGAAGACGACACCAAAAAAAGATGACACAAAAAAACGGATAACAGCGCGACGCCGCCTACGCTCTTACAAATTCATCTGCACGATCGTCGCGCCCGCACCTCCATGATGCGGTTCCGCGCCGCGGAACGACGCGCAGTACGGCGACGTACCCAGGTATTCGGCGACCGCCTTGCGCAGCGCGCCCGATCCAATCCCGTGGACAATCCGCACCTCCGCGCGATTCGTCAGGAACGCATTGTCGAGAAATTCCTCGAGCTTGCGCAGCGCGTCCGTCGTTCGCATCCCGATCAGATTCAACTCGTTGCGTTCCTCGCCCTCGACGCTGTAAGTGACCACCGCCTCCTTTGCCCGCGCCGGACGAAGTTCCGACACGATTGCCGCCGATCTGCGCAACCGCTCAGGTGCAACCTCGATCCTCAAACCGCCTCGGCTTATCACGGCGCGTCCCTGTTCGAGCACGATCAATTCGCCACGGATGTCGCCGACCTCGACGCTGTCGCCGACCTTCAACGGCGCGTCCGACTCCGATGCAGACTCGGCCGCCGGTGCAAGGCTTTCGATTTTCGCCGATGCCTGCGTGATGAACCCTTTCAAGTCGGTGCGCGATTTCGCGCGCGATTTCAGCTCGTCCATCAACGCCGCCCCGTCGCGTTTGATCTCCTCGATCAACTCTGCGACCTCAGCGCGCAGCCGCTTGCGCTCCAACTCCGCGCGCTCGCGAGTTTTTTCCGCTCTCTGCAGGACGTCCTGCTCGGTCTGAGCCAGGTTGAGCTCGCGCTCGCGCAATTGTTCCAGCTGCGCGTTGAGCTTCGCGCGCTCGGCGTCCAATCTCTTCAGCGTGTCGGTCAGTTCAATCGTCCCGGCGCCCATCGATTGCTCAGCGGCGCGGATTATTTCTTCGGGCAGCCCCAGCCGCCGCGCAACCGCGAGTCCGTAACTCTGCCCGATCGTATGCGGCTTCAATCGGTACAGCGGCGCGAGGTGTTCGGCGTCGAAATCCACCGCCGCGGCCTCGAACCCGGCCTGCGAGTACGCGTGCAGTTTCACCGCGGTCGAATGCGTCGCGATCGCCAGCATGCAGCGCCGCGTCCCGAGATGGTCCATCAAGCCGATCGCCAGCGCCGCGCCTTCGGCCGGGTCGGTGCCGGCGCCCGGCTCATCGAGGATCACCAGCGCCGGCTCGACCAGCGATCGGATTATCTCGGACAGGTTTGCGATATGCCCCGAAAAGCTCGACAGGTTGGATTCGATCGACTGCTCGTCGCCGATATCGGCGAACACGCTGCGAAACACCGTCGCCTTGCTGCCGGCGAGCGCCGGAATCAGCATGCCCGCCTGCGCCATCAGCGACAGCAGTCCGACTGTCTTGAGCGCGACCGTCTTCCCGCCGGTGTTCGGCCCCGAGATGACGATTCCGCGCTGACCGGCGCCGATTTTCACGTCGATTGGAATCACGTCGCGCCCGCTGGTCATCAACAGCGGATGCCGCGCGCCAATAAAATCGATTCCCTCATCGACCAATTGCGGCTCGACGCATCGAAAGCGCTCGGCGAAAAGCGCGCGCGCGTTGAGCGCGTCGATCGCGACCATCGCG
>PMOH01000171.1 GCA_003161515.1 Deltaproteobacteria bacterium | reverse complement strand
CTGCTCCCGAAGGACCGCCGCGCCCGCCTGCTGACGGTGCTGGACTATCTCACCCTCAACGGCAAAGACCTCTTCGTCACCAATGTGAGCACCGGCACCGTTTACAAGATCCCACTGAACGGCGATGGATTGCCCACCACCAGCGACGTCTCGATGTTCGAATTGGAGCCGGCGGCCCACGGTGTCGTCATCGATCCCGCCAGCGGCATGGCGTATGTGACGCGCAGCGAAGCGAACACCGTCGATATCTTCGATCCCTCGGCGATGCGCCTCGTGTCGCGCATTCCGGTCGCCGACGATCCGGATGCAATCTTCTATATCGCGGCGAACCGGACCATCTACGCTGCCTGTGGCGATGGCAAAACCGCAACCCTAATCAATCCTGCGACGCAGAAGGTCTCGGCAACAATTTCTCTGCCGGGAAGGCCCGAGTCAGGCGTCTTCGATACAAAAACAAATCTCTTCTACCAAAATCTCGAAGACCTCAGTTCGATCGCAGCCGTCGATCTCAGCAAGCGCGTCGTCGCTGGACAATGGCCGCTCGAGGATTGCGTGCATCCGACCGGAATGGCGATCGACGAACAAGCTCGCCAGTTCTTCATCGGTTGTGGCGGCGACTCGAGGCTCGCAGTATTCGACCTCGACCAACATCGCGTCGTCACCTCGATTCCGGTCGGCGGCGGCCCGGATTCTGTAGCCTACGATGCCGGCCTTCATCGGATTTACGTAACCGGCCGCGCCGGCGATTTATGCGTGGTCGCGCGCGACAGCAACGGCGCACTCGCGACGCTCGATACGATCTCCCTGCATTTCGGCGCGCATACCCTCGCCGTCGATCCGGAATCTCACAAGCTGTATGTCGCCTACGCCAGTCTCTTCATCGGTCCGCGGATAGCCGTTTTTTCAGCTATTGGCCAATAGTCACTGCAGGCGGCTTGCTGAACGCTGGCCTCAACTACATCCTCTTCTGTTATCATGCTGGCGCGAACGGTCCGAAAAATGGTTCGATTGGTAGCGTGAGACCTTCGACAGTCACCCTCGTCGCGGCGCTGTTTGCCGGTGGATGCCTTTATCCGCCCGTCACTCAGCCGCCGCCCGACTCGCAGCAGGAAGTCGTGATTCCGCTGCCGTACGATCTCGCGTGGGACGCCGTGAATTCGGTCATCACTCAAAATTCCTTCCGCGTGCAGGCGCAGGACATGACCAACGGGATCATCGAGGCGGCCGGTCCGCGCTTCACCCTGCATGACGCCGATTGCGGGAAAATAAAAAGTGTGGCGGGCGCTTACACGGCCGAACCCGAGAATAACTCGTCGTCGGTGTACAACTTCCTGGTGCGCCCGCGCGGTCGCGAGGCGACGATTGTCGAGGTGCGCGCTACTTTCAATTCGTCGGTGAAGGTCCCGTTGCATCCGGCCACCGACGTCGATTGCGTATCGCACGGAATCCAGGAATCGAATCTGCTGCGCGAGGTGCTGGCCGCGGCGAAACAGACCCATCGCCCGGAATACGCCAAGCCAGCCATCGCGCCGCATCCGGCAGCGTCGTCGGCGAGTGCGCAATCGTCCGCGCGATCGACGGTGGAAAATCAACCGAATCCTCCTCCCGAAGCGCCGGCAAGATCGTCGCACGGATACTCGATCGGCGGGAATTTCACCCTGCCCGCACCTCCGACGCAATAATCCGGAAATCGCAGGCTTGACATTTTTTTCGTCCGGGATGAAACCGGGACCATCATCGCCGCGCTTTGGAGCAAAACCATGAAAGGTCGCGTCGCGTTCATCCCCACCGCCCACAAAATTGAATTCCACGAGTACGATCTTCCCACACCGGCTGCCGGCGGGTTGCTCGCCGCCGTCACGCAAACCAACGTATGCGGTTCCGAAGTACATATGTGGAAGGGCGAGTTCGGGCGGCGCGGCGTGATGCCGGGACACGAGATGTCCGGGCGCATCGAGGCGCTCGGCGCGGGCGTGAAAACGGATTGGGCCGGCGTGCCGGTCAAGGAAGGCGACCGAATCGCGCCGGTTTACTACACGGTCTGCAATCGATGCGTGAATTGCGTCAGCGGCAATCATGCGGCGTGCACCGCAAAGGTGGTCGGCGCGCGGCATCCCGATGAGCCCCCGCATTTCACCGCCACCTTCGCGACCCACTACCTCGTGAAGCCCGATCAGCACTTCTATCGCGTCCCTGACAACGTGCCCGACCTGGTCGCGTCCTCGGCGAATTGTGCGATGTCGCAAGTGTTCTGGAGTCTCGATCGCGCCCGGCTCCATTTTGGCGAGACTCTGGTCGTGCTCGGCGCCGGAGGACTCGGGCTGCATGCAATGGCGATCGCGAAAGCTCGCGGCGCGCGCGTGATCGCAGTGGATGGCGTCGATCAACGGCTGCGCGAGGCCCACCGATTCGGCGCCGACCACACCGTCGATATGCGCGAGCACGCCGACCCCGAAGCCCGCGACAAACGCATCCGCGAGCTGTGCAACGGATGGCCCGACGTAGTACTGGAAGTAGCCGGCGTCCCCGAAGCCTTCAGCGAAGCGCTCCGAATGGTCCGCGTCGGCGGCCGCGTAATAGAAGTAGGAAACATCTCATCAGGCCTGACGGTCCAACTCGCCCCGTCAACCATCACCTTCAAATCCCTGGAAATAATCGGCGTAGCAACCTATCCCCCGCACTATCTAAAAAAATCCCTGGACTTCCTCGCCGCAAACATCGACCGCCTCCCCTACCGCGACATGTGCGACGCCACCTTCCCTCTGTCCCACGCCGCCGAAGCCCTGGACAAAAGCGAGCACCGCGAAGTAACGCGCGCTGGATTGCTGCCTGCGCGCGACTAGCGTTTCTGGAAGCTGAGATTAACATTAGGGAGTTGCGCAGAAGAGCCGATTCCGGCAGCCAGGTCAATCAATCTGTTCTTGGCCTCTGCTATCTGTATGGAGTCGATGTTCAAGTCGACTACAAAGAAGCGTATCGGCTCTTGTCGATGGCCGGCACTTCGCGCGCCGTGGCCAATCTCGCGCGGATGTATGCCGAAGGACTAGGGATCGCAAAGGACATGGCCGAGGCGCTTCGTCTCTTCAAGGCTGTGGGAAGATCCGAATTTCGCGCGCAGCTCGAACTGGGTCGCATCTACTCTCGCGGATTGGGCGTCTCAATCGATCGTGTTGAGGCCTTAAGATGGTACTCAGCAGCCGCTGCCCGAGAGGACGGCGACTGCGTTGACGATCCAGTCAACGCCGCATTCGTCGGCTCCGGCACCTTTGAAGAGGTACAAGAGGCGAAGGCGTACGTAGCGAACGAGACTGAATTATGAGCCGGCGCGGTCGGGGATTAGCGCCTCGGCGGGGACGATTTGGTTGTCGGTTCCGTCGGGGGTTTTCCAGTACAAGTGCAGGTACGAGCCGCCGCCGATGTTTCGCTCGCCAACCTCGATGGGGTGCGGGCCTTCTGTCAGATGGATACTGCCACTGTCGTGACTCTTGCTGATGGGGCCTGGATCGTGAATCACCGGCGTGCCGTCAACCGTGACCCATCCGGAATCGTCAACGTCGATNNNCCCATTTCGGAAATCTGGTTGAAGTCGAGTTGCCGATCGACGCGCACAATATGCGGCGGGGTCTCGGCGCATTGATCGCCCACGTAGTACCTGCCGAGCAATCCGTTGTGACCGCTCTGCACGAAGGGCTGCATGATTCGCTGATTCATCGAGAGCAGGAACAGCGCGGCGATTCCGACCGCAGCCGCGATTTGCGTCAGCCGTCGCGACGGCCGATCGCCCCACTGCCCGAGCGTTTCCGACAGATCGAATGCGCCGAAGATCCAGAACGCGCCGAGCGGCCACAACTGGAACGGGCCGGGCAATCCAATCAGTTTGCCCAGATTGAAGGCGACCGAGTCGCGGACGATCATGCCGCCGCCGAAGAACGCGTCGCGGTTGGTGGCGAAATCGCCACGCATGAATTGCTGCAGCGCGAAGTCACGCACCGGGTTGTCGTATTCGTACGGAAAGTGCGGATTGGTCGAAGTCGCCATCAACATGATCGCAGCCGACAGCGCGCCCATCGCGCCGAGCAGCCAGTTGCAGGCCGCGGGCAGAAACGCCAGCGCCAGCACCATGAACGGCACCGACGCGACGATTTGGCGCGGACCGGTCGCGGTGCCGCCGCCCCACGACACGATCGATTCGCCGTACGCGGCGTTGAACAGGAACAGCACCACGAACGAATAGACGGTCACGACGAACTCGGCGCGCCACCGTTTCTGTCGCGCGAAATAGCCGACGCCGACGATCGACAACAGCAGCACCGGGTTGCAGAAGAACAATCCGCGCTGCGGATCGAGCAGCACATTCCACAGAATGCGCGCCTTCGGATACGTCAGGCCGACGAAACCGACCGCCTGCTCGGGGAATTGACGATTCTCGCCCGGCGCCGCTTTGAATGCCTGGTAGCTGAAGAAAAACGGATTTCCGAACGCACCCCAGTTGTACGCGAGCATCACGACGACGGTGACCGCGGCGCCCGTGGAAAACGCCGCGAGATATTTCCAATCGCGCAGTTTGAACAGCGCGTAGATTCCGATCGCGGCGGCGACCAGGAAGACCGGGTAGTCGTTGAGTACAGCCCATCCTGCCAGGAAGCCCGCGGCGCACGCGCGCTTCGGCGACGGACGAGTGTCGAACGTCGCCAGCAGGTAGAACGCGGTGAAGACGCATACCGCGGCGACTGGTTCGCCCGTGAGTTCGGTCGCGTACGGAAACGCGATCGTCCCGAGGCCGAGAATCAGCGCGATGCCGGCGGCGCGACCCTCCGACGCGCCGAGATACCGCGCGAACCGAAACATGACGACGCACATCGCCGAGATCAGCACGCCGGTCGTGAACACCGTCGTCAGGTAAGTGATGAACGCCCAGTACAGCGGCTCGTGCAACGTTTTCATCGGCAGCAGCCCGATTTGGAAAATCATCCACGGTATCAGCGCCGTGTATGACGTGCCCGGCGCTTTGACGGAATAGATGTGGCCGTGAAAGCTGATGATGTCGGCGGTGTTGTAACCGCAGAAATCGTTGATCCACAGCGCACCCTTCTCGAGCATCGAGCGCATCAGGTCGAAACGGCACGCGATACTCTGGTCGGCGCCCTGGTAAAAATAGGCGTAGGTGGTGAACGGGATCAGAAAGATCGCCGCCTCGATTTGCCGGCGACGATCCTCGGGAGCGATCGCGCGGCTGGAATTCGCCGACGCCAACTTCATCGCTTTTTCGCGCGCCTCGTCATGGCGCCGCGAAATTTGTGGAGGAGTCGAAAATCGTCGTCGCCGTAAATCCGCCATCCCGCCCATGCGATCCCGGCCAGCATCGCAAACGTAAGGACCAGCGAGAACGGCGACCCAATCGGCACCGGCTGGGCCTGCTGCCGAATCGCATTCAAGTCGTAAGTGGGAGTTGCGCTCGGCGGCGGCGCATCGATCGCGATTAGCGACGCGTTCCTGAAAAACGCCTTGCCGCTATTGAGGCTGCCAAATCCGCCAACGCGCAGCGCGACGTCGATGTCCGCGCCGTGTCCGCCGACCTTGAGATACAACGTCACACGCTGCCAGTCGGTGGTGCCGTGGATGTCGGCGGACATGATGCCGTCTTCCATCACCGAGATGGACGCGCCGGATTCCTTCGCGCCGACATTTTCTGTGCGGACATCGACGCTGATCTGATACCATCCCGGCGGCACCGTCAGCGGCTGCATCCAGCGCCCGTCGTTGGCCTGCAGGTTATCGACCTCCATCTCGCTCGGACGGTCAGTGTACGAATGCCAATGCGTCTGGAACGCCTCGGGGCTGTTGATCCAGGCCTCGGTGCGCCACGAGTCGGGCTGATCCTCGGAACCTTTTTTGAAATCGCCGTTGAGCAGTAGATTTTTCTGATCGGCGGCGAAAACGGAGCGCGGTGTAGATGTGGCGGCTAGTAGCGCGCAGAAAAACACCAGCAACCTAACCCCTAACCCCTTCCCTCGAGGGAAGGGGGACAATCGCGCGCGACTGATCATATCCAATTGCGGATGCCGCCTGACTGCAGCCACATTCGCGCGTAGTAGCCCTCGCGGCTGATCGGCATGCCGACCCAAATCGGGAAGTAGTACACGAACAGAATCACCGCGACGACTGCGAATACGCTCGCGACGTATCGGCCCGCGTATCGAGTGCTGAGCATAAAGTAAAAGTACGCACCGACCACCACGAAGAACGCGGGCCACGCCCAACTCGGCGGCAGCCCGAGGAAAATCACCGGCGTCATCGTCAGCAACAGCGCCAGATGCTCCCACGGCTCGGCGCGTTCGTTGAAACAATCTGCGAGCAAAATCGCCAGCGCCAGGTATCCGAAATAGACCGACGCCATATAGTGGTAGAGGAACAGCGTGCGCCCGATCCACGCCCAGATCAGCAGGTAGCTCAGGTAGCCGATGACCAGGAACCAGCGCGTCAGGTTCGGCCGCTCGAGCGCCTGCACCGCGGTGATCGTGATCGCCGTCAGCGCGCCCCACCATAGCAGCGGATTTCCGCCGCCCCACACGGTCTGCACGTCGCCGGTTTTCGGAAAGCTCTGCCAGTACGCGATCGGGCGCAGCATCAACGGCCAACTCCACCATCGCGAGGAGTACGGATGCGTCGCTGACGAAACGCTCTGCTCATACCAGACGACGTCTTTGTAGTACTTGAATAAATCCGAAATGCCGCCCCACCATCCGAGATAGTAATGCGGCAGGAACACCGCCAGGTACGTGATCGACGCAATCGCTCCGACCAGCACCACTGCGCCGATATTCATCGGCTCGAGCAGGTCGGCCATCGAAGGCATCTGCCACCACCGCTCGGCGGATGACGACGAACGGCCACGCCAGAATTGCTCGGCGATGCGTATCGCCAGAAATGCGATGACGACAAGTACAATGTACGAGACGGCTCCGCCGCTCAGGTAAAGCAGTAATCCAAGGACGATGCAGGTCGCGGAGATGAAAAGCGCCGAGGTCTGATCGAAAAGATTAACTGCGACCGAGGCCGGCGCAGGCGCTTTGACTTTCTTCGGCTTGGCGTCGATCACAGGCTTCAGCTCGACCGGCGCCGGAACGGCCACTTCGACTTTCGGATGATCTCGCGCGATCACATAGATCATAAAGCCGACCACCAACAAAAAGGTGATCGCCGGGATGTAGAGTTTGCTCGCGAGACACAAGCCCAATACCAAACCGATCCACGGCAAGATGCGCCGGCGCGCCTTCGGGTCGGGCGTCTGCGCGAATTTGAAAAACAGCAGGTACGCGACCGCCGCACAAGTCAGATAGACGATGTCGATCACCGCGTAGTGCGAATCGACCAGGTACATCCCGTCGCACAGGATGATCGCGCCCGCGATCGCGCCAACCAGCCGCGAGCCCGACATCCGCCGTCCCAGCAGGTACGTGATTCCCACCAGCGCGGTGCCGATCGTCGCGTTGCCGACGCGCCACCCGAACGGATTGTCGCCGAACAGCAGGATGCCCAGCGAGATTACCAGCTTCGCCAGCGGCGGATGAGGATCGAGGAACGACTCGCCGTGCAGATAGTGGCGGCCTTGCGCGACGAAATGAACTTCGTCGAAAACAATCTCCGACGGATGCGATAAATGCCAGAAGCGCGTGATTGCGGCTGCGATCAGGAGAATCGAAATGATGATCGTGTCGGTCGCGATCCACGGCGGCGCCGATGCGGCCGGCTCCTCGACGTAGTCCTGGACTTGCCGCGGCATCGCGAATCGCCCGAAGAAATCAGTCACCGCGCTCGTGTCAGTGCTAGCGTCCTGCATCCGCATCGACCCCCAATAAACTGCCAGTCCGAGTGCGACCACGTTGAGCGCCGAGGTCGTCATCGCAAGCCCGTCGCGCGAGTCCAAAAACACCACCGTGTTGAGCGTGTGCAGAACGTAAACCAGGTTGATGAAGCAAGTGATCGTGAGGATCGCAAACACCGCGAGCATCTCGGGCGCTTCCAGGGCCAACGGCACCGCGAGCGCCAGCGCCGGGTAAAGATACCGCTCGTGCATCCGCGGCGCGACCATGAAGAATCCGAAAATCGCGATGAACGACGCGAACAGCAGCCGCGTCGGCGTGCGCCCGCTCCACAAGATCCACGCGACGAATGCGTACAGCGGCACCAGCAGGCTCATCCCGAGCATGAAGACCGAGACGCCCGCGAACGTCGTCGAATCCGCCTGACGCAGTCCGCCGATCAGCGCCATCAGGTTGAACGCGTTGACCGAAGTCTCGTGATAGTACGCCGCGGTCGAAGTGTAGAGCTTGATAATCCAGTTCCATTCGTGGCCGATTTGGAACGGCGCGATCCCGATTACGAAGACGGCGATGAGCGCGATCCCCGACCTGATCCACGTCGCGAAATCGGTCTCGAGCATCGTCCAGAAGCCGAGCACCGGGAGCATCATGAGGCCCTGCGGCTTGACCAGCACCGCGATCGCCGCGAGTCCCCACGCGATTTCGTACTGCTCGCCGAGAATCGCCACGATGCTGAGCAGGGTGACGAAGGTCATCACCGAATCGCTCTGGCCCCAGACCACGGTGTCGAACAGCAGCGCCGGATTCAGCGCGACCATCAGCATCGCAATAAACGCCATCTCGGGCCGTCCGCCGCGCCGCATGTAGGCGTACACCAGGATCGCGAGCACGAGGTCGGCGACGATCGCGGGACTTTCGATTATGACGCGGTAAAAATCGCCGGTCGCGCCGATCGCATGCGCGAGAATTCCCACCACCCACAACGCGTAGAGGTAGCCCGGCGGATAGTCGAGGAAAAATCCCTGCGCGTAAGTATGCGCTGGACCGAACGTCGCGATTTGGCTCGCCCACGCCTGGTAGTCGCCGACGTCGGGGCCGAAGCCGGGACAATACGGCATCACCAGCAGCTTCACGACCGCCAGGCCCGCGAGCACGAGCAGCGCGAGGAAAATGCCGGAGTCGGGATCTTCGGTCAGCGGGCGGATGTAATCGATGAAGGCGTAGATGACGATCGCGATCAGAATCGCGCCCGCGATGAATCCGATAAATTTTCCGCTGGAGGTTTCGGGCGCCGAGGCGGCCGCAATAGAGAATACCGCCATCGCGGCAGCGCTCCACCGCGATAGCTGCGCCCACGAAATCCCCCGCCGAGGCCTGTCCCCCGCGACCTTCAGACGCTCGATCATCCTGCTATTGCCCACATCGCGCGCCGCTAAAGATAGCGGTTATTTGAGCCGCGATGAACACCTCACAAGCGGCTGGCGACGCTCCACCTGCGCAGTCTATGATGCGGCATTGCCGTCAAGGAGACGACTCGATGCGACTGATCCACACTTTGTATGAGCCCGCCGGCGAAGGTCCACATCCCACGCTGATCGCGATGCACGGGTTCGGCGCCAGTGCGCTCGACCTGCTCGGGCTCGCGCCGTACATCGCCGACGGCCGCTTCATGGTGATTTGTCCGCAGGGTCCGATGGAAGTGCCGATCGGGCCTACCCGAGGCTACGCATGGTTTCCGATTCGGATGGGCGCGACTCCCGATCGCGCCGCAATCGACGACGCTAACAAAATGGTGACCGAGTTTCTCAACGAGGCGCTGAAAAAATATCCGGTCGATCGCAAAAAACTGGTGGTGCTCGGCTTCAGCCAGGGCGGCATGATGGCCTATCGCCTCGCAATCAGAAACCCGTCGAAGTTCGCAGCCCTGGTCGCCCTCTCAACGTATTTCCCCCCGGACTTGAAGGACGAGGTCAACGACCCCGCCGCGCTGGAAGCCTTGCCGACGCTGGTCCAACACGGCCGCGCCGACGACATGATCGAGATCACCCGCGCCCGCACGTCAGTAGAATCACTCCGCGCCCTGAAGGTCCCGCTAACTTACCGCGAATACGACTGCGCCCACGAAATAACCGCCGAGGGCCTCCAGGACCTATCAACCTTCCTGACCGAAAAAGTCCTCGATCCAATCGTGAAACCGTAAAGGAATTACCTCTCCCTTCGGGAGAGGTCGTGCGGCGACACTCGGGTCGCGCACGGGTGAGGGCGCGCGCATTCAGCGCAATGCATGCGCCGTCACCCGCGCCGGAGCCGCGTCCTCTCCCGAAGAGAGAGACGGGCTGCGAGCGAGATCCTTCGCTGCGCTCAGGACGAGACTCAAGGATCCGCTACGGCTCGCAATCCAGCCACCTTTAATGCCTCAAGGGATTCCGCGACATCCACCAGATCGACCAACACTACACCTTGACCGTTGATGATGCCGCCGAGCCTCGCGGAAGCGATGCCAGCTTTGCGGAGAACGTCGTACGCTTCTTGAGCGATGTTGTGAAACGAAGAGCCGCTGCGCGGCTGCACGAAAATTCGGTTACTTGGAATTGGGCACTCCTTCGCGAAACTAGCCCGCGAGGTCAGCGGCCGAAGTTGGGGGATCGATGCCCGAAAATCCTGTTGAAGAGACCGCTTTGCCCGTAGGGTTCCGAGTATCGCGCTCTTCTTCCCGCGACTACAACCCGATTCAGTCTCGACCAGCATCCAATTGTAAAGACTACTAGTTTTCTTGGTTAAGCGGTTCAGTACGAGGGCTAAGAACTTCCCCCGCTATGTCAGGTTTTGAATCACTTTGAGCGGACCCGTCGATTCAAGTTGACTCGATGTCATCAAGTGGGAACGTTCCGCGACGTTGAGCTGCGGCCTCAATTTGAGGCTCGCGCTTGACCTTTAATCGATAGTGATCTAAATGGACGAAATCAAAACTCATTGTTGGCCCTCGGTATATACCCATTAGTGGAAGGTAATCATGAAGACCATCCGAACAATGTTCAATCGGTTCAGAACTCATATCCGGAATCGAAGAGATCGGCGCCACGGACGAAGGTGGAGACAAGGAAAACGCCCGAGCATCTTCGCTTAGGACACCCGACTTTTAGTCGGGCAATGGGGCTTCGAGACCCCACGCCGCCACGCACCTCATTCTTACCACGCGCACCAGGCAGCGCTAGAACGTTGTCCGAACGCGATGCTGGTCTAGACCGAATGTCTCGTCGAAGGCGCGTAAAACTGAAACCTCGCCAACCTGCACGCGGTCGGTCTCCGGAGATATGAAAGGTAGCTGCGACGGATGCCCGACGTCATGATCCTCAACAAGATCGACTTGCTGCCATACGTGCCGTTCAATGTCGATCGATGCGTCGGTTATGCGCGCCAGATCAATCCGGCGCTGAAAGTGTTTCAAGTCTCGGTGCTCAAGGGCGACGGAATGGACGAGTGGTATTCGTTCTTGCGCGAAAGAAAGGCCGCAGTCGTCGAGCTGGAGCGCTAGGCTGGAGGACGGAACGCATGTGCGTCCTAAGTTGGGAGGCAGAGCGGTTCGGCGGTAGGCTGACTGCAGGTATCGCCTTGGTCATACAGGAAGTAGAGGTTCGCTACAGCTTCGCTACCAGGTGTAGGTAATCCTTACTATGTGCTTAATCTATTGCAGCTTACCGCGTCTCTAACTGTAGTTTTAATATCCTATATAGCTCATGTCTCCTTTAGTCTTGCTTTGAGCCGTGTTCAACGCCACAATCTGCCTCCATGAAAGTCGAAACAAGGGGCAATCCGGATTTAGCACCACGGGAAGAGCAAGCGATCCTCGATGAAATCCGCAATGACCACGACCTGATCGCGCGCCTCCGCATCACAACTCAGGAGCTGGAGGCGCTGTCGAGATGCGCGCTATTGGGAACCCTGACCTGCAAGCAGGACATGCTTTTCATTTTGCGCCAGATTCGTGAGGCAACCAGCCCCACGATAGATCACACGACCCTCTTTCCCCAGCCTCCAGTTGCAAGCGGGACCGAGGAAGAGGATCCCGTCCCGGGCCTTCGCCAAATCGCGATTCGGGTGGCGCCAAAGATCGTACCTCAGCTGGATTCGCGTGACACCGTCGTGCGTCGGCGGATTCCGGCGAAAATCGGCGCGCTGTTCCTGGTGCTGGCGCTGGTGGCCGGGTTGGTATGGAACGGCGTAGTCAGCATCTCCCGCTTGCGCGACAACGTTATAACCGCCATGAGCACACTGGTCAGCCATGGCGACTCATCGGGTGCGTGGTACCACCGGTTCGATCACCTCAACACTTTGCTTTTCTGGGAAACTATTACGGTGGTCGCCATCGCGGTCGTGATTTACCTCAAGACGCATCGAGACTCGCGCCGATTCAAGGTTCGACCGGGCCAGCGCCTCCGCTAGGCCGTCAAGCTTACGGCAATCGCGGCGGCTATCGAGGAGCATCGATCGCTCCTCAATCGCCCGCCGCTTTTTTTACTTCTCAGACGATGCTGCGCCAGAATTCCTGCAGCAGGACGCTCATCAGTTTGGGATGCTCCTCGGGGAAGAACAGCTTCGCACGCGGCACCATGATCAGGCGCCGCACGTTGCCGATGTTGTTCTTGAGCCACTCCGGCGATTTCAGGTCGAACGCGGTGTCGGCCTCGCCCCATACGATCAGCGTCGGCACCTTGAGCTCGCGCAATTGCGGCGCGATCGAGGTCAGCACTTTCAAATTTCCGAGACTCAGAAAACGGCGCATGCTGTTGCCCCGCTCCTCCGACGAAACCAGCGGCTCGAAATAGGTCTGGAACGCCTCGTCGGGAATTCGCTCCGCATCTTCGTAAACCGACGCGAACGCCTGGCGCGCGACCGCAGGCGCGTTGATCATCGTCTTGATTCCCATCACGATTGACGGGTCAGCAAACTGGTCGAACGCCGCTTTGAGCATCGCATTCGGCCACAAGTCGTGAACTTCGCAATTGGTGAGCGTGAGGCTGCGCAGCCGCGCCGGATAACGCGCGGCGAAAACCTGGATGATACTTGCGCCGCTGTCGTTGCCGACCAGATCGACCTGCGACAGTCCCAGCCGATCCAGAAATCCGGCAATCATCGCGGCCTGTTGGTCGAAGCCGAGATCCTGGTCCGCCTTGATCTCGGTGTAGCCGAGGCCCATGAGATCGGGCGCGATACATCGCCGCGCCGGCGCCAGATCGTCGATCACGTCGCGCCACGCAAAGCCGTTGACCGGGAATCCATGGATAAACAGCGCCGCCGGCCCGCTGCCCTTCTCGACGTAAGCGATTCGGCCGAAGGTAGTGTCCGCGAATTTGCGCGCCTGATGGAACTCTGCTGCTTTCATTGCTAGCCTCCTGTTACACGCGAGCGGTTGTTAATTTACATACCAGCAGTATGTATCTCACATAACAACGGTATGGTAGTCAAGGCGCGCGGCACGGAGAATCGCCAATGGAATATCGAATCACACCTGGCAGATTGGAGATTGGTAAGTTCTCGCTCTACTACGAGCGCGTCGGCGTCGGCGCGCCGATTGTTTTTCTTCATGGACTCGGCGGCAACCATCTCTCATGGTGGCAGCAGGTGCCCTACTTCATGCGATCGTTCGAATGCATCACCGTTGACCAGCGCGGCTTCGGCCTCTCACCCGATCCCGACGGCCTGTTCAATCGCGCGCATTCGAGCGACCTCGCGGCGCTGCTCGACCATCTGAAGACCGACAAGGCTGTGCTGATTGGGCAATCGATGGGCGGATGGACCATCGTCGGCTACGCGCTCGAGCATCCGGAGCGCGTCGCCGCGATGGTGATGGCGGATACGCCGGGCGGAATCTTCACGCCCGAGATGAAATTCGAAGCGCCGCGCGCGCCGCTGCCGGTCGATGCGTCTCCGCCGATCGGATCGTTGCCGACTTATGCCGCCGATTATTTCGCGAAGCATCCCGAGATGGCTTTTCTCTACGATGAAGTTCGGAATCTCGGCGCGCGCCCTCCCGCCGACGCGGGCATGCGGATTATCAGCCTGCGCTACGATCTCGCCGCGGTGAAGAGTCGCCTCACGATGCCGATACTGT
>PMOH01000242.1 GCA_003161515.1 Deltaproteobacteria bacterium | reverse complement strand
GCCCGCATGTTCCCATTGGTAATCACCAGCTGGTAGTGCGGATTCGCCGAGTTGTTGAGAAACTTCAACTCAGTGTTGGTGAGCGCGACCTCGCGAGCTCTCAGTTGTACGCCCGGCGCGTTGTTAACCTTTGCCGCGTCCGCTTTGACAATCTTCATTCGACCGCTCTCGGCGGTCGCAGTCTGAGCGGTGTGCACGTAGTCGAGATGAATCCCGTCGATAGTCGCATTATCGACGTCAACGTTCGCAACTTTCGGCGAATATTCCACCGCGCCGCTGCTTAGCAGAATCCCGTGGTACACGTGAAGGTTTGCGCGCTGAACTTCGGGCTCGAACTTATCCAGCGGGATGCCTTCGACCTGGTACTTCGCCCTGACGCCCGGGAAAGGCTTCTCTAAAAAGTTCGCCCTTCCATCAATAGTCAGTCGCCCTTTGCCGAATACTACCGAGCTAGCGTGAAAAGGCGATGGATATGTCTGGTCGTTGTAATGGATGTTGCGAATATTATCGGCGCTCAGCGAAATCTCGCTAAGGTGCAGCGGACGCTGAGGGTCCGTATCGATATAAGTAGCTTCTCCGTTTTGCACCCTGAACAAATTAATTTTGAATGGATAAATTGCCTCGAGCGCATCCTGCCATCCCTCCTTGCTCAGTGGTACCGGGTCCGCTTTCTCGGCTCGTAACTGGATAAGATTGATATGTACCTGCGGATGCGTCAGTAGAACCTGGCCTACCACGTGGCCGGTAAATACCTCGCCCCAGTGAATATTGAATTCCATCTTCGGCAGATCGGCGACCGGCGGCATCGGATGCGCGTTCTGCTTTACGGTCAGGCCGTCGAGAATCAAGGTCAAGCTGAGCAGTTGAACGTGCGCGTGACTGAGCGACGTGTGATAGCCCACCAGTTTCTCATTCATCGCGTTTTCGACCCGCGTCCTGACTATCGGATCCAGAAAATACGAAGCGATGAATATGGCGACGACTAAAACCGCAAGCGTCCCGACAATCCAACCGGCGATTCGGGATCCGCGTGCACCGCGAGGAGGAGTCGGCTCGTCGGGAGGTACTTTGTATGCAGTTCCAGCAGCCATTTCGATGATCCGAGCCTGAGCTCTTCAAGGGAGCAAGATCGATACCGCAGCCGCTTCAAGGCTGGCCGCTGACTTTCTCAGGGTGTCCCGAAATCCTTCGGACACTTGCGTAATTATGACCGGAATTTCCGGTGGACGCCGCGCACTCTAGAGCATCGGCTGGAGGCTTCGTGCAATGGCTTCGTCGATTCGCTCTAAGACCGATCGTCCTTGCCACACAGTAGCATCTATCTGCTGCGAATTCTTGAGATCGCGCATGAACAATTCGTTCATTTGACCTCCGAAGCGAACGCTGAGAACCACCGCATTGATTTCATCGTTGCGCGCGATGCTCCACCAATCGAGATTCGAGGAACCAACGGTGGACCAGACCCCGTCGATAGTTGCGGTCTTCGCGTGCAGCATTTCGCCCTGCCAGAGATAAATCTTGACCCCCGCATCCAGCAGCTCTGAAAAATGCGCGCGCGCGGCCGGCCCGATCAGCGGCTGGTCCGTGCGCCCCGGAAGGAGCAGGCGCACGTCCACGCCACGACGCGCCGCAGTTTCCAGCGATTCGAGCATCTGCGCATCGGGCGCAAAGTACGCGTCGGTGATATAGACGTTGGTCTCAGCGTTGCGAATCGCGGAGATGAGCGTCACGTAAATCGTGCTGAACTCCTGCGGCACGGTCCCGAGCACC
Source organism: Deltaproteobacteria bacterium (assembly GCA_003161515.1). Lineage (GTDB taxonomy): Bacteria > Desulfobacterota > Binatia > Binatales > Binataceae > Binatus. The sequence goes on along the minus strand of PMOH01000242.1, from coordinate 4,812 downwards.
CGAACGATCTGATCGCCCTTGTTGTCTAGCGCCGGAAAATAATCCTCAAACTTGAGCGGCGCGCCGCCTTGGCGACGCCAGTTGGCCGCGAACAGTTCCTGGAATTCGGATACCGCGGGACCTTCGACCTGCACGTCGGTATCCCGCCAGGAGTTCAGGATCGAGTCAGCCGATTTTTTTGCCTTGGTGAGACCGCTCGAATAGACGCCCGAGATGTTGATCCCGCCGGTGATTGCGATCGTCCCGTCCACCACCATCAGCTTACGATGATCGCGATGCAGCGGCGCCCATCGAAAGCCCGCTGCAAACGGATTGATTGGATCAAACTCGACCAGCCGGATACCGCTCGCACGCATCCGTTTGAAGAAGCTGCCGCGCGTCAGCATCGAGCCGAAGCCGTCGTAGATTATGTTGACCTGCACGCCCTGTTGCTGTTTCGCGATCAGTGCGTTCGCGAACCGGTCTCCAATCTTGTCGCTGTCGAAGGTGTAAGTTTCGAGATTGATATTGCGCGTCGCGCCTTCGATCGCGCCCAACATCGCACGATACGTATCCGCGCCGTTCTCGAGCAGGGTCGCCTGGTTGCCCAGCATCAGCGGACTTCCGCTGATTGCCTGCTCGAACGCCAGATGGCGCGTGAGGATGTCGGTCGTGCCGCTCCTTGCTTCGAGATTTCTGATGATCGTTCTGCTCTCGCTCGCTGACAGCGGACCCTGGCTGCTGACGACCTTGACGTGGCGCCGGTACATACTGCGGTCGTGCATCAGCGCGTACGAATCGGGCAGCGTTCCGCAACCGCCAAGGCAATTCACGCCGATCAGAAAAATCAGCGCACGCCAGAACGACGCCCTCAAGCCGCGGAGGCTTTCGTCAGTCGTTTGATTGCCGGCGCGAGAGGTCGTTCGGAGTCGCCGTAGTCTTGCCATGCCGTGCTTTTCGCGATCAGAGTTGGAACGGTACGAATCGTGAAGCGTTTAGGATCGAGTCCCGGGCGCAACTGCGTCCAGAGCAGCGGCATCGACACCGGCGCGCCGTCGCGAGCGCGCGGTGACAGCGGCGCCACGGCAGTCGCGGTGCGGTCGTTGCGCAAGTAGTCGAGGTAGATGCGCCCGGTGCGCGCCGCCTTCGTCATCTTCGCGAGATACCGCTTTGGATCGTCAGCGACCATCTGCAGGCACAGGTCGCGGGCAAAGAGTTTGGCGTCCGCCCACGAGAGTCCGCCTTTTTTCGGCGCGCTGAGCGGCGTCACGACATGCATCCCCTTGCCGCCGGTCGTTTTGCAAAACCCCACCAGGCCAACCGCTTCGAGCCGCTCGCGAATTTCCCGCGCGCCCTCCACGACAGCCGCAAAATCAACGTCAGGTGCGGGATCGAGATCGAACACGAGGCGGCCGGGCATTTCGGGATCCCCCGGCCGGCAATTCCACGGATGCAGCTCCAACCCGGCCAATTGCGCAATCGCCGCAAGACCTTCGACGCGATCGATTTGAAGATACGGCTCGTCGGTGCCGGCGACCTTAGTCAGCGAGAGTATCTTCGACGTCCCCGGCATCGCATGCCGCTGAAAAAAATGCTGCCCGCCGATACCGTCGGGCGCGCGCACAATCGAGCACGGCCGGCCCTTCAGATGCGGGATCATCCATGCTCCGACGACTCCGTAGTAGCGCGCAAGATCCAGCTTGGTGACCGGTTTGCCATCACCGGCGTCGGGCCACAGAGCTTTCTCGGGCTTCGAGATCTCGACGCCCATCACAACCGCGTCACCGGATTTTTTCTTCTGTTTGGAATTCCATACCGCGTCGGCCGCCGCCGGTTTTTTTGTCTTGAGCATGAATGGCGCTGGCCTGCGGCCCTTCCCGCTTGCGATATCGGCCATCTTGCGGCCCGACGCAATCGATCGATCGTCTGCGAGCAGCGCGCCCGCGTCGCTGTCTCGCGCGAACTCGTCGCGATGTTTAATCAATAACCAATTGTTGCGCTTGCTTCCATTGCGATCGGTCTTCATCCGTACGAGCACCCAGCTTCCATGCAGCCGCTCGCCGTCGAGCTTGAACTTCAGATTCCCATTCTTGAGCGCCGCCTCAGGCGCTTGATCGCTCTCGGGCGTCCAGTAACCGCGGTCCCAGAGCTCAACCGTGCCGCCGCCATATTGACCTTTGGGAATGGTGCCCTCGAAGTCGCCGTAGTCGAGCGGGTGATCCTCAACTTCGACCGCGAGCCGCTTGTCGCGTGGATTGAGCGAGGGCCCGCGCGTTACAGCCCATGATTTGAAAACGCCGTCGAGCTCGAGCCGAAAATCATAATGCAGCCGCGTCGCGGCATGCTTCTGAATGACGAACCGCCGAACCGGCGACGACGCGACCGCGATCTCGCCGCTTGGTTCGGCGGTTTTTTTGAAGTCTCGCTTCGACCGATACTTTGAAAGGCTGTTTCTAGCCACCACTGCGCCGACTAATCAACGTTCTGCTTCGCAACGAATCCAGTCGCGCCCTTCATCGGGCCGTCGGTCACGGTAACCACTGCGCCGTAATCGTCGGTAGTCACAATCTGCACGGGAGTCTGATCGTCGATCTGCTTCGCGGTGAGTTGTTGCTTCACATCGCCGACAACTCCCACAATTCCGCCTTCCTGCTTCTCACGCGACGTATGCAGATAGGTCTGTTCATCAGGATAAACAGGAACCGCGCGCTGGTTTCCGATCGCCACTAGTTTGTGGGTGATCACCGGTGCAATGGGTTGCTGGCAACCGACGACGGCCAGCGTAAACAGCGTGCTCAGCATGAATATCATTGGTAAGTACTTCATTTCTTTTTCGACCCTCCAGAAGGTGTTATCCAGAGGCAAATGAGCATCGCGCGTGCCAACTGCGGGAGCAGAAATTCGCAATGTTCATCGACCCTCTGTCATCCGATCTATGTAGAATTTACGCAGCACGAAACGTCAGGCGTCTCCGGTGACGACTTGCGCGTGATTGAAAAACGCAACCAACGAAACGCCGCCGATGGTGTTCCCGATTAATACAGGCAGCAGGAAATTACCCAGCATTCCGCCCCATGAGAGCGCGCCACGCGCGACCAGGAAAAACCCGTCCACCGATCCCGCGATTCCATGCGGCAGATTGCCGAGCGCCACCAGGTAGGTCATGACCACGATGATGAACGCGCGTGACGAATCCGCCCCCGGCATCATCCAAACCATCAAAGCAATCAGCCAGCCCGCGACCACCCCGCGTCCCAACAACGACATCCATCCAACAGACACGGCGCCAGTGGCGATATCGGCGAACGCGCGCGTCGCATCAGGCCCGAACAGATCGAACCTGGCAATCGCCCACGCAAACATGCACGCGCCCGCCAGGTTTGCGAGGAGCACCACCGCCCACAGCCGCAGCACCTGCATCAGGGTAGGCAAATCGCGCAGCGTGAACAGCGGCAACATGACGGTCAAAGTATTTTCGGTGTAGAGCTGTTGCCGCCCCAGAATCACGGCCAGGAAGCCGACGCTGTAGCCGAAACATGCGATCAATGGACGCCAACTCGTGTCCGCGAGATGCGTCCGAATCAATCCGCTGGCGACCAGCGAGAATCCAATCGAAAGACCAGCCGCCATGCCCGACCAGACCAGCGCGCTGAGCGGCCGGCGCAGCTCGCCTTCGCCCTCGGCGCGAATCGCTTCATGAATCACCGCCGCGCGAGGAGCAGTGCGTTCCTCGGCGACCCGCCGCTCGGCCCGGCTCAGGTCGGCCGCCGGAGCTCCGGTGACGTCTCCCGATATTGTCTTGGCCGTTTGCGCTTTGGCAGGCCGCGACGCTTTTTTCGTCGCGGCGTCGGTTGCTCGTACTCGATCTGACATCAGTCGCTACGTCGCGAACTAGGTGCTGTCGCGATGCGTCGAATGCGAGGCGCGGCAATCCTCATGACCGCAATGGCAATCCGTAGCGCCTTCGTCGCGTTCGTTGGATTCGCACTCATTCGAACAAAATTGACGTCCTGCTTCGGTTTCGCAGGAACAAGCGTCATGCCGGCATTTCATGTTTTTCACCTCACTCAATCGCAGACCCACGTGGGCAGCGAATCAATGTGCAAATCCACTGCCATTCACTATTCTGGCCTGCCTCTTGCGATTAGTCCGAGACTTTCGAAGCCGGAGTGCATCAGATTGGTCCCAGGCAGAACGAATTCTTTCTTTTCCAGGTCGAGAAAGTTTTACCGCGGTGAAAGTACTGGAGATAATTCCGCAGCACAGGAGGATCGCGATGACCAAACTTGAAACACTGGATAACCTCGTCAAGGTCTGCATCGACAGCGCGGAGCGTTACCGCCGAGCCGCGGCTGACGTCGGCAAGGAGAAGCTGGTTCAATTTTTTCAGCAACAGGAAGCTGCGCGGCGTCGCGATGCCGACGAACTGAATCTCGAACGCAAACGTCTCGGCGGTGAAGGCGAGAAAGCCGGCAAAGAATCGGGCAGCGTCGGCGGATTCATCGATCGAACCGCGATGGACCTGAGCGTGGTGATGAGCAAAGGCGACACCGGCGTCGTCGAGTGGTGCCGTGAAGACGCCGAGAAAGTGAGCGCCGAGTACGAAAAGGCATTACGTGACGTCGATAGCACTTCGCGCGCTTTGCTCGAGCGCCAGCTCGCGGAGAATCGCGCCACGCTGGCCAGTCTCGACAAGGTATTGAAGCCGTACGGCCATCCGCGGTCCTGAATAACCGCGATCACTTTCGCACTGACTGATCGGCTCGCATCAGGATTGGATACGGATCGATAGCCTCGCCTTTCCACCAATTCTTGTCGGGACCGAGCTTGAAG
>PMOH01000428.1 GCA_003161515.1 Deltaproteobacteria bacterium | reverse complement strand
CATTTTGCCGACGATCGGGCCGGGACGGATTATCGCGACCTCGACCACGAGGTCGTAAAATCGCTCCGGCTTCATCCGCGGCAACGTCGCCATCTGTGCGCGGCTCTCGATTTGGAAAACGCCGACAGTATCCGCGCGGCGGAGCATCGCGTACACGTCGGGATCGTCGGGCGGCAGATGTGCGAGATCGATCTCGACTCCTTCGTGCGCGCGGATCATCGGGATCGCCTCTTTCAGCGCGGCCAGCATCCCAAGTCCGAGCAGATCGATCTTGATGATGCCGAGGTCGGCGCAGTCTTCCTTGTCCCATTGAATCACCACGCGGCCGGGCATCGAGGCAGGCTCGAGTGGCACGATTTCATCGAGCGGCTGCGCGGCGATCACCATGCCGCCGCTATGCTGCCCGAGATGTCGCGGCAGGCTCTGAATCTTGCGCACGAGAGCGACCATCATCATGATTCGCGGCGCTTCCGCATCGACGCCGCCGCGCTTGAGCAGCGAGACGAGATCGTCGTGATGGTCGCGGAACTCGTACACCTGGTTGAGCTTGGCGAGTCGGTCCACCTGTTCAGGCGAAAAGCCGAGCGTCTTGCCGACCTCGCGCACCGCACTTCGCGTGCGATAGGTGATCACGTTCGCGGTCATTGCGGCGCCGCGTTCGCCGTAGCGGCGATAGACGTATTGAATCGCCATCTCGCGATCGTCGCCGCTGGGCAGGTCGAGATCGATGTCGGGCCATTCGCCGCGCTCCTCGGAAAGGAAGCGCTCGAATAGAAGTTCCATCTTGACCGCATCCACCGCCGTGATCCCCAGCGCGTAACACACCGCGCTGTTGGCCGCGGAGCCGCGTCCCTGCACCATGATTTGATTCTCGCGGCAGAACTGGACGATGTCCCACACGATCAGGAAGTAGCCGGCCAGCTTGAGCCGCTCGATAATCCCAAGCTCATGTTCAAGTTGGCGTCGTGTGCGAGCGTCCATCGCGCCGCGCCATCGCTCTCGCGCACCCGCGTAAGTGAGGATGCGCAAATAGCTGTCCGGGGTTTCGTTCGGCGGAAGCGGATAGTCGGGAAAGCGATAGCCCATGTCGCAGAGCTGGAAAGCGCATCGCTCGGCAATCGCGCGCGAGGCGGCGACGGCGGTCGGCAGATCGCGAAACAGCGCACTCATCTCGGCCGGCGATTTCAGATGACGCTGACTGTTGATCCAGAGAGCGCGGCCGGCTTCCTCGAGCGTGGTCTTGAGCCGGATGCAAGTAAGCACGTCGAGCAGCCGGCGATCCGAGCCGCCGTGGCATACGTCATTGGTCGCGACGACGGGTATTCGCTCCGCATCCGCAAGCGCTGCGAGCTTGCGATTAAGGCGTTCCCCGCCGGCGTCGAGATGCCGCTGCAAATCGATGTAGAAATTGTTCGCACCGAAAATCCCACTGAGACGCCGGCTTAGCTCGCGAGGATCGTCGCCGCGAACGAGCATGCGTGACAGTGGGCTCATTACGCCGCCGCCGAGGCAGATCAGTCCGCGGCCGTAGCGTTCCAACTCGTCGAGCGTGATACGGCTCTCTCCCTTGGCGGGATAACTGGGCGCCGCAGCCGAGCCATCGCGTGCGAGCGCGCCGGGATTCAGCACGCGCATCTTCGAGTCAGTGATCATGCGGCAGAGATTTTGGTAGCACTTGCGATCCGGCGCGAGGACGTAGAGCCGCGAGTTGTAGTTGTCGTCGAGCGTCAGTTCCGCGCCGACGATTTGCCGGATGCCAGCGGCCTTCGCAGCTGCATAAAAGCGCGGCGCGCCGTAAAGTCCGTCGCGATCGCCAAGCGCCATCGCGCGGTAGCCGAGTTCCGCCGCGCGCGCGGCAAGATCCTCGGGCGTAGTCGCGCCTTCAAGAAAACTGAAAGCACTCCGCGCGCGCAGTTCGATGTAATCGGAGTTCATCGCGATTCGCGGTCATTTGCTTGAGCGATGAGCGCGTCCTTTCCCTGAGCGAGACTCATTTGACGGCCTCAGTGACGCTTCGAGGGTCTGGCGGATGTAGCGCTGGTAAGGAATACCCCGGCGGTGCGCGACGGCGCGGACCGCGTTCAGAAGCTCTTCGGAGATTCGAAGATTGACCGATTTTTGTTTTGGCTTGAACTCGAACTGAAACGGCGCAAAGTTTTCAGCGCTGATGTAGTCGGACAAATCCTGGTCAAGGAAATTTTCCGCTTCCTTATCGGTTTTGAACACGGGCAATTTCTTGCTCATATTTTTTGATCTCCTTCCTGTGCATGTAGCGTGCGCTTATGGGTCGCATGAGTATTTCGCCGCGGGTTTGCCTCGGCGTGAAAACGACAAAGGCGTATCGTCCTGCTGCTGTTCGGCCGATTGCCAAAAAACGGGGCTCCACGCGCATATTCTTGAGGTCGGGCACAATCAGGGTCGCCGCGTGAGCGAGAACGTGTTCCACTTCTGCGATCGAAACGCCGTGTTTCTGACACTTCGAGCGGTTGGCGTTGTCCCATGCAAATCCTGAAAAGGTGACCTTCTGCATCCGCCACTTTAGTGTAGGCTAATGCCTATACAAATGCCAATACACTTAAATCAGTCGTAGGCGCCGTCGAGGAACCACTTGTGCGAGTTCACGTCGCGGAAGACGCGGTAAACGCCACCGTCTTCGAGCGCGAGTTCGTAGTAATCGCGGACGAAGCCGCATTTATTTGCGCCATTCATTCCGCTGATCGCTCCATTTCCGTTGTTGCCATTGAGATGCGGGGTGGGCGAGGGTGCAGGCGTCAGCGAGGACAGTGCTTTCAGATTTTCCGCGGATACCTGGCGCGGATGCGCGCCGAACATGCGCCCGTCATGTAGTTCCAGTCCTCGATGCGCCGCGTGATTCTGGTCGGATGAATCCGCGTGCGTGTCTGTGTCCACGGTGCAACCGAGCCACCATTCGCCGTCGCGACGCCACGGGCCGGCGATCGAGATGACGCGCGCGCCAAGATTATCGCCGCGGACGAACTCCGGAATTTCCCGCGAGCACATCACTTCGATTTCCCGCGCCGGACGAATCGCGCGTATCACGAGTTGAGTCACATTCTTCACCGCCGCATTTTCGGGGATCGGCGGCGCGGGCGGCGGTGTGAACGCATCGAGCCGCGTCGCTTCGGGGCGATGCGAATTCTCGGCACTCAGCATGCCGACGTTGCCGGGACCGCATAGCGCCGCCAAGCGTGCAATCGTGGTCTGCAGCTTGTCGGGCGCGGGCGCGGGCGGCAGGAACATGTCGGTCTGCGCGGGGCGCGGAACGCGCGGAGCGATCTCGATTCGAATCGTTTCGACGGCGGCCTCGGGCGGCGCGGCCTCGAGGCTCAGGTTGATTAGCGTGAGAATCGCGCGGACGTCGTTCGACGACGCCGCCACTTCGACCCGGCGATTGAAACTGCGATGACCGCTCATCCCGAACGCGAGCGTGAGATCGCCGGCCACCAGGCCGCGAAGCGAAAGCCGCTCGGCGAGCCGCTCGAGCATCGCACGCATGACGAATCCCAGCGGCTCCAGCAGCTCGATTCCGTATTCGAGCTCGACCGTCTCGACGAAAAACTCGGCGCGGCGGCGCGGCACCAGCGGCGCGTGACTGCCACCGCGCGCGAGGCGGACCAGCTCGACGCCGCGACGCCCCAGCCGCGTGCCGACCGCGTCGGGATTGAGGCGCGCCAGCTCGCCGAGCCGGCGCATTCCCCACCTGGCGAGCGTGGTCTCGAGGTCGTCGCCGCGATCCGATTTTCCCAGGCCGAGCATGTCGAGTGGCAGCCAGTTCAGGAATTCGCGTTCGCGTCCGGCTTCGATCACGCGCACCCCGCCGCATCGCGCGGCCAGATGCGCCAGCTCCTTGTTGGCGGCGACGCCGGCGGCGGGTTCCATCCCGACTCTGCGCACGCATCGGATTAGCTCAGCGGTGATTTCTTCTTCTCCATTGTAGATGCGCTGCAGGCCCGCGAGATCGACCCATGCGCATCCCGGCGCGCCCGATTCGATGACCGGCGAAACCGATTCGGCAGCGTCGAGCAGCGCGGAATGCGCCGAGCTTTCCGCGGCGGGCGAGCGATGGACTACGATTAGATCTGAAGAGATCGCGCGCGCCTGCGCGATCGTCATGCCGGGGCGGATTCCAAGTTCACGCGCGCGCACCGAGACGGCGTCGAGCTCGGCATGCGGCGCGAGGTTTTTTCCGATAGCCAGCACCTTGTCGGCGAACGCGGGATTCGAACGCACGATCGCCGCAATAGAAAAATCTGCGACCATGATGCACGCGATACGAGCCATCGGAACACCGGACTAACTGCTTGCGGAAATTCGAACCGGGAATTCTTTGCCGTCGAGATGCGGATGCGCCTCAAATGGATTTGGAACTGGATCGACGAGCGCGCGGACGCGAACCTGCCGCCCGGTCCCGCCCATCTTGTTGCGCGCGACCATCGCATCGACTGCGAGCCCGTCGAAAATTACTGGCGAGCCGGGAGCGAGCCGGCTGAACGACGTTTCGGCGCGGCTCGCGGCAATGCTCAGCGCGGCGAACGTCCCGCACATCCGCCATGGCGCAATTGCGATCACGGCAGCGCCGCTGCGCTCGGCCGCGCGCGCGATTCGCAACGACGATGCGTAAGTGAGTGAGCGGACTGCCTCGCCGAAATCGATGACGACCAGGCCGAAGCCTCCCGCCTCGAGCACGAGTTCCGCAGCTTTGACGATTGACCTTGCCTCTAACCCCACTGGCCTCCCCTTCACGAGAGGGGAACGAAGGTCGCGCGCTGATCCTTTCCTCATCGACGCCCACAGCATCCGGCGAAGATCCACTCCGGCCGCCGCCATGCTCTCGGGATCGAAACTGCCCGAAGCGTCGAGCCATGCGGCGACCTCGCCGCGGCGTGTGGCGAAACTGGCGAACGATGCGGCAATCGAAGTTTTGCCCGAACCGGCGCGCCCCGTGATTTCGCTGATACGCCCACGCGGGATTCCGCCGTCGATCAGAACGTCGAGCGGTGCGAGTCCGGAGCTTAGCCGGCGATCCTTGCGAGTGAGTTCATGCCCCCGAAAAACCCCTGAAAATTCAAGCTGTTGCGGCCGTTTGACGACTTGAATCGGGGTTGAAGAATCGGTCCATGAAGAAGGTTTCG
>PMOH01000049.1:8901-16829 GCA_003161515.1 Deltaproteobacteria bacterium | reverse complement strand
CATCGTCGCTACCCATGACTCATCTTCGGACGACATCCTCTACCGAAAAATCAATTTTGACGGAACGAAACTACCCTTGGTGGTATCCCTGCATCACGACCACTACATGCAGTGTAGAGTGCCATTTCCGGCTCCTGCATACGCTCCACAATCAGCCGCAATTCCAATCAGAAGCGCCAGTCAATATACTGCCGGGCGCATAAGCGAATGCCTTCCTCAACCACCTTTGCTCGCGTTAGCCGCGTTGCCAGCCGTATGTACGGGCGGCTTTTTTCGGCGAACCCATATCCGCTTTACCGATTTCTCCGGACGCGCTATCCACTGCTGCGGACGCCGATCGGATTCTGGCTTTCGACCCGCTATGCCGACTGTCATAGCGTGCTGCGCGACAAGCGATTCCTCGCCTTCGATCTCAACGCACTCGACTCGTTCCCGCCCGACGACGGGCTCAAGTCGATGCGCGAGGCGCTCCAGCATGCGATCGTGTTTCGCAATCCTCCCGACCACACCCGCTTGCGCCGGCTGATGACGACATTTTTTTCGCCGGCGGTCGTCAACGGCCTCGAGCCCAGGATTCAGCACATCGCCGATTACCTGCTCGACGCGGTCGAGGCGCGCGGCTCGATGGATTTGATCAAGGACGTCGCGTTTCCATTTCCGATCGACGTGCTGGCCGAGGTGATCGGCGCCGACGACAGTGACAAGCCGATGTTCCGCGACTGGATGCGCACGCTCGGAGTCCCGCTCGACCCGGTTATCAGCGCCAATGATCCCGGCGTCGAAGTGCGCCAGGCGATCGCGGACGTGCGCCGCTACTTCTCTGACCTCGCCGCCGACCGTCGCAAACATCCGCGGGAGGATTTGATCAGCATCATGGTGGCGGCCGAGGGCCGCGGCGACCTGCAGACCGAGGAGGAACTCGTCTTCAGCGCGATGTTCACCCTTCTGGCCGGTCACGAAACCACGATGAACATGATTGGCAACGGGATGCTCGCGTTGTTCCGCAATCCCGACGCGCTGGCGCGCCTGCGATCAGATCCATCGCTGATCGAATCCGCGCTCGACGAGTTCCTGCGCTTCGACAGTCCGGTGCAGGTGACGTTCCGCACCGCGAGTGAGGACATCGAACTCGCAGGCCGCACGATCCCGCGGCGCGAGCACGTCGTCGTGTTTTTAGGAGCGGCAAATCGGGATCCTGCACGGTTCGCAAATCCCGACCAGCTCGACATCACGCGAACCGACAATCATCACCTGTCATTCGCCGCCGGACCCCATCGATGTATCGGCGAGGTGCTCGCCAAGGTCGAAGGCCGCATCGCATTCGAAACGATTCTCCGCCGGATGCCGAAGCTGGCGCTCGCCGACCCGAATCCAAAGTGGCGTCCCGCAATGAGCCTCCGAGGATTGGAGTCGTTGCCGCTGACGTTCTGACGCGCGAAGAACCTAACCCCTAACCCCCTCCCATAGTGGGAAGGGGAACCGGACTTGAGACAACTATTCCGCCCCGTCCTATCCCCCTCACCCCCTTTCCCGCGGGAAAAGGGGGAACAGAAAAAAAATGACACAGGAAAAAGAACCTGAGAGCAAAATGGCGTCCTCGCCATTTTGCGGTTTCTTAATACTGGGTGCAGGGGTCACCCCTGCCCAAGGAGGTGCGGAACCCGCGGTGGGTTCCGCATTAAATGAAGTGATTTACCCTTCCCTCACAACGACGCGTACACCGCGTCGATCAGCGCGGTCGCCCTCGGATCGATCAGCAAGCTCGCATGCATCTTGTTCATCGTGTACCCGAATCCGATCTTCGCTTCGGGATCGGCATATCCAAGCGATCCGCCGGCGCCCGGATGCCCGAACGACTTCGCGTTCGGGCCCAGCGACGCGCCCGGCTGCGACATCATGAAGCCGAGCGAGAAGCGCGTGTTGATCATCAGCAACGCGTCCGGACCGTTCGACTGTTCGATCGAGCATTGCGCGACCTGCTCCTTCGACATCACGCGCACGCCGTCGAGTTCGCCGCCGCGCGCCAGCACCCCGTACAACTTCGCCAGCGAACGCGCAGTGGTGTGCCCGTTCGCAGCTGGAATCTCGGCTGCGCGCCAGTCGCGCGTGTTGACCAGCCCCGGCCTCATTCCGCCCGGCGGATTCATGAACGCCTTGAACGTCACCGATTCCGGATTCTTCATTATTTCGGCAAACAGATTCGGCTCGCCGGGAGCTGGCGGCGGCATCGCGATCATGTCGCCGGTGCGCGCATCGTCTTTCGCGTCGAGACCGATATGAAGATCCAATCCCAGCGGACCCGCAATTTCTTCGCGCAGGTACGCGCCGGGAGTTTTGCCCGTGATACGCCGAATCACCTCGCCGACCAAATACCCGAACGTGAGCGCGTGGTAGCCATGCTTCGTGCCGGGCTCCCACCACGGCTCCTGCTCGGCCAGCGCGGTGGTCATCTTGTTCCAGTTGAAGAGCGCGCCATCGTCGAGCGGCTTGCGCACCGCAGCCATGCCGGCCTTGTGGCTCAACAGGTAACGTACGGGCAACTTGTCTTTGCCCGCCTGCGCGAACTCGGGCCAGTACTTCGCGACCGGCGCGTCGATATCGAGCAGACCCTTGTCGGCCAGCCGATGCGCACAGATCGCGGTGACGCCTTTGGTCGTCGAGTACACGTTGACGAGCGTGTTGCGCGTCCACGGTTTGGTCTTTTCCCGGTCGGCATGTCCCGCCCAGATGTCCACGACGCTTTTGCCGTCGAGCATGACCGCGGCGGCGGCGCCGACCTCATTTCGCTTTTCGAAGTTCTCGACAAACACGTCCTTGACCCGATTGAATTTAGGATCGCAAGTGCCTTCGACTTTCACCGCCATGAAACAATCTCCTTTGGTCTCGCGCGCGCCAATCGCAAACGCGGCGCATGCTCGTCATACCATTTATGTAGAAGCGGGACCAAAAGGCGGGACTGGCGCTCAGGCGATCGCGCCGCCGCAGCTCGAACCCGTGCCCGCGGTGCATCCGAAGCAATGCGATCCGGTCGCGATATGTGCGCCCGCGAGTTCGCCAACGTCCTCGACGTCCCAAATTGTCGATTCGGCTTTTGCGCCCAGCGGGATGTTCAGCATCTGGTTGAAGTCGCAATCGTAGAGCCGCCCGTCCCATCCGATACTCACCAGGTCGCGGCACATCAGCGCGTCCACGGTCTGCGGGTTGAAGTGATTCACCAGCAGGCTCATGTACGCGGAGTCATTGCCGCCCGCACGCAATTGATTAGCGAAGCGCGCGATCGGCATATTGGTGATCGTCAGCAGGCGATCGAAAACGATCCCGAAATTGTGCGCGAGCTCGTCGCGATACTGCGCTTCAAGCTCGGCCTGCGGCGGCGGCAGCGACGCGCCGACCGGATTGTAGACAAGGTCCAGCCTCAGCTCGCCGCGCCCGAATCCACAGGCATTCAGATTCCTCAACGCCGCGATGCTCTTGTCGAATACGCCGGTACCCCGCTGACGATCGGTGTTCTCTGCGGTGTAGCACGGGAGCGAACAGACCAGCTCGACGGTCGCACGCCGGTAAAACTCCACCAGCCATTCCATCTCCGGTTCCAGCGTCACCGTCAGATTGCATCGAACGATCACTCTGCGGCCGAGCGCGCGCGCCCGCTCGACCAGCATCGCAAAGTTCGGATTCAGCTCGGGCGCTCCGCCGGTGATATCCAACGTCTCGACGCGCGGACTCGCCGCGAGCACTTCGATCACCCGCTCAGCCGTCTCACGCGTCATCCGCTCAGTACGTCGCGGCCCGGCATCGACGTGACAATGGTGGCATGCCTGGTTGCAGAGCTTGCCGACGTTTACCTGGATAGTACGCGGAGATTTGCGGCTGAGCGCGCGAATCCCATGAGTCGCAAGCATCGCGCTGAAGCTCGGATTGGAGACTGCCTCGAATACCGCCGCCATCGCACGACTCTAACACGCGCGCAGCGGGATCGTCACGACAAGAGCGCTCGAACGTTTTTCCTGAAAAAAAGCAGGAGACCGGGGAATGGTCTCCTGCGCTGGTGGGGTATCAACCGGTCGCGACGGTTCAGCCGTGATGCTTGTGGTAGACTTCCTCGCGGTGCATGAACCGGTACGGATGCGACCTGAAGTCATGACGCACCCCGGGATGAGCCCGCAGATAGTCCTGAAGGCCCGGATGGGCGTCCACGAACTGCTGGTTATCGATCAGTGTCGGATCCTTCGCGAGCTTACGCGCCATGTCCGGATGCGAATCGAAATAGGTGGTGTCGGCTTTTGCCGCTGCCGGGCGCATGTACGTTTGCGCGAATACCGGACCCGCCATCGCAAGTGTCAGCGCCGCTGCCGAAAAAATCATGGTTGCTCGTTTCATCTTCATAATCCTCCGCCCGTTAAGTTTAGTATGTATCTCCGCCCGTTTGTTAGTACGACAGTACTGGTGGCCGGTTTCACAAAACTTACCGGGTGATAGAGGAAGCGATTTGCGTGCCACTCCCGAACCTCAATTTTCCTTTGAAAATCAATCATTTTTGGCCATTCAGAGGCGGTAACGTGTTGAATTTTCCCGTTCAAAATCAGCTGGGCGACGAGTCGGTTCCCTACTTGCCCGTTTCCCCGAAGCAGTTGATGCGGTAGAAAAGGCGCTCATGAAAAAGAAACCTAACGAACGAACGTGGCGCGGCGGATGTCATTGCGGACGCGTCCGCTTCGAGGTCAAGGGCAATCTCGAGCGCGTCTCGGAATGCAACTGCTCGATCTGCACCAAGAAAGGTTATGTCCACTGGATCGTCGAGCGCTCCGCGTTCCGCCTGCTCACGCCGTCCGACAATATCGCGGCCTACAGCTTCAACACGAAAACCGCGAAGCATCTTTTCTGCCCGAATTGCGGCGTCGCGTCATTTTATATCCCGCGCTCCGATCCCGAGCGTCTCGACGTCAACGTGCGATGCCTCGAAGGGGTGGACCTTGCCAAGCTCGAGCACGACCACTTCGACGGCCGTCATTGGGAGAAGGCTTTCGAGGACCGCGAGCAGAGCCGCGTCACAAAGTGAACCGGAAATCGGGATCATTAAGATGGCGACGATGGGGTTTATCCGCCGCGATTTCGACGTGTTCGCGATCGAAGACTTCAGCGCACGCCTCGCGAAGATCGACGAGCTGGTGACGCCGCGCCTGATGCGTCTCGCGCCCGAGTTCAACCGCGAATTGTCGCGTGACCTTCACATGGATTTCTATCCGCATATCGCGCGGCATATGCGGCGCGCCTCGACTCCTCCCGATGAAACCTGGGCCGCCTTCGGGCCGTCGCGGGCTGGATACAAGCGCTTCGGATATCTGGCGCTGTGCGTCAGTGAGGCGGGCATCCATGCGCGCGCGGTCGTGAAGCCGGACGCCGACAATCGTCCCGAGATGGCGCGTGTACTCAAGTCGAAGTCGGCCGACCTGCAGAAATCATTTCACGGCACCAAAATTCAACGATACCAGAACTGGGACGGTCGCGAGCTGCCGAGGCCTTCCAGAGCCGACGCGGCGTTGTTCGACCAACTCGCGGACGCGCTCGCGAAAAAATCCGGCGGCATCGACGTCGGCTTCGGATGGCCGGTGCGCGACGCGCTGACAATCGATCGCGCCGAAGTCCTCGACGCGTTTCGCGAACTCGAACCGCTCTACCGCGTCATCCGATCGGTCGCGTCGTGAGTCTGCCCGTCGAGACATTGGACGCCAGCCAGTCGCCTACTCGCGAGGGCATCATCACGCGGCTCGCCTATTCGTGTATGCTGATGGTCGGCATCAACAGCGGCTGGCTCGGCCCCTTACTGCCGCAAATCTCACGCACCAGTCATCTACCGATCGAGAGCGTCGGATTGATCGTCAGCAGTTCGGCGGCCGGCGCTTTCATTTCGGTGCTGATCGCGGGCGAGATCAATCAATCGATGAGCGCGCAGAAGATCCTCGTCGGTGCGATGGCGCTATTCACCGCCGGACTGGCAGGACTCGCGATAGCTCCGGGACTTGCGGGACTGCTATCCGCCGGATTTTTCCTCGGCCTCGCCAACGGCGGCATCGACATCGGCGCCAACGCGCTCATCGTCGAACTCAATCGCGAACGCGCCGCCTCCGCGCTCAACTACCTGCACGTGCTCTTCGGAGTCGGCGCGCTGCTCGGTCCGCTGATCGTGAGCGCCGCGTTCGCAAGCCGCGTGCCCTACTGGTGGGTATTCGGCGGCGGCGCGATAGCGTGTGCCGCAATCGGATTTCGTTTAGGCACGACGCCGGCGCACGAAGTTCGCACGCAACCGTCGCTTGGCAACGAAAACGAAAATGGATTTCTGCCGATGCTCTCGCGCCCTGTGATCTGGGCAATCAGCGCCGTGATGTTCCTATACGTCGGCGCAGAAATCGGAATCGGCACCTGGCTCTTTCTTTACCTGCACACTGCGGGCGCGCTCGGCCCGATGCTCGCATCGTCGGGCGTCTCGCTGTATTGGGCGGGACTCGTATGCGGTCGCGGATTCGGCGGACGCCTGGGGCATCGCATCGCGTTGCCGCTGTTCACGATGCTCTCCTCCGCGCTATCTGCCTTCGCACTGCTGATATTGATCGCGGCGCCCACCGCCGGCGGTCTCGCCGCATCCGCCATCTTCCTAATAGGCTTCGGCTTCGGCCCGGTCTTCCCCAACATGATCGCAGTTGGCGCAGCGCGCTTCCCATCCGAAGTCGGCAGGATGACATCGATCGTAGTAGCCGGCGGCGCAATCGGCGCAATCGTCGCGCCCTGGCTAATGGGCAACGCGATCGCCGACATCAGCCCGCGCGCTAGCATGGAAGTCGCACTAGCCTTCACAATCGCGATGGCTGCGCTCGCACTTTCGTTACGCAACCAAACTCAGGTCGCGAAGGACGACAGTACCCTTGAAACAATCAAATGACTTCAGTCTTCGGGCGCTCTACGACGCGCTGGACGCGCAGCGGCAAGAACGTGGACTCACATGGGCGGGTGTGACGAGAGACATGCATCAGGCGCCCGAGCGACCTTCAAGGCGTCGGCTAAGCGCGTCAACCCTGACGCGCACACGCATCGGACGCGCAGCCGAAGGCGACGGCGTGCTGGCGATGCTGCGATGGCTGAATCGAACAGCAGAGAGTTTCATGCCGGGCTATCACGAGTCGGAGGGGATCAGCGCGCGGCTGCCGGAAATTCCCCCGGGCAAGGTTTGGCGATTCGACGCGAAAAAACTTTATGCAGCGCTCGACGCTCGACGCCTCGAGAGAAAAATGGAATGGGCACAGGTTGCAGAGCAAATCGGTTTTCCCGTCGCCAGCCTGACTGGCATACCAAAAAGAACGCGAGTCGCGTTCCCGGGCGTGATGCGGATTTTCCGATGGTTGGACCGCCCAGCCGCCGACTTCACGCGGACAACGGACACTTGATGATGATAGTTTGTCCTCCTGACCAAACGAGCGACCCGAGCGGCAGGAAATGGCTTCTGGCGTCCGAACCGCTTCGCGTTTTTGTGTCATTCTGACGACGGGAGCAACGCGACGGGAGGAAGGACCTCGGACAGCTTCGCTTACGCGAAGCCGGTTCCGGTCTCCGAAAATCGCGCAGCGCTCCTTTTTCGTAAGGACACCACGCCCTCTATGAACCATCTCCGCCAAACACTATTGTAGATGAATTGCTCAGCCGCGATTTTCGGCGCTCGTGTCGGGAAAGCGGCTTCCAAGAAGGGATTCATGGCGAATGGCTAATAAAGGAAATTGCAAAGCGAAAGATTGTGCGCGCGAGGCGGTCGGCAAAGGATACTGCCGCCAGCATTTTCGGCTCTGGAAAGCCGGCGAGATGCCCAAGGCGCGCTACAAAACCTGCACCTTCGAGAAATGCCGCAAGCATCGCCACGGCACCTCGAGCCTGTGCGACGA
>PMOH01000049.1:0-8891 GCA_003161515.1 Deltaproteobacteria bacterium | reverse complement strand
CCGCGATAGCGTCCGCAAATTATGCCCGCGCATTGAGGGCAGAGTGATTTCCGATGGCTAATCTAATCGTGGCTGGAGCAGCGGGCCGGATGGGCCGGCTGCTGGTCGCGCTCGCGTCGCGCGATCCGGCGCACAAAATCGTCGGCGCGCTCGAATCGCATGGCAACAGCGCGATCGGCTCCGACGCGGGCGAGCTGGCCGGCGCCGGCAAGCGAGGCGTGAAAATCACCGACGACTACGCGTCGCTTGCAAAACCCGACACCGTCACGCTGGACTTCACGACCGCGGCCGCCTCGATGGAACATCTCGAAGTCGCATCGAAAGCCGGCGCCGCGATCGTGATCGGCTCGACCGGCTTCACCCCTGAGATGGAAACCCGCGCGCGCGAGCTCGCGCAAAGGACGCGCACGGTGATCGCACCCAACATGAGTATCGGGGTCAACGTGCTCGCCAAGATTGTCGCCGAAGTCGCCGCGATCCTTCCCGACTTCGACGCCGAAGTCATCGAGATTCATCATCGCACCAAGATCGATGCGCCCAGCGGCACCGCGCTTTCACTCGGCAAGGCGATCGCGTCGGCGCGCGGCGCAGATTTCGCCTCGAACGCGGTGTACGGCCGCGAAGGAATCACCGGCGTCAGACCCGACGGCAAAATAGCGGTGCTCGCGATGCGCGCGGGCGACGCAGTGGGCGATCACACCGTGATCTTCGGCGGGCAGGGCGAGCGCCTCGAGCTGACCCATCGCGCGCAGAGTCGCGACTCGCTCGCTCGCGGCGCGCTCCGCGCCGCCGCCTGGCTGATAAGCCGCAAGCCCGGCCTCTACACAATGCGCGACGTCCTCGGAATCTGAAATCAAGGACCGCTTCGCGTTCTCAGAGACCGGAACCGGCTTCGCGTACGCGAAGCTGTCCGAGGTCCATTCCTCCCCTCGCGTTGCTCGGGTCGTCAAGATGACAGATCGGCTCGCGATGCTCGCTCCTTCCGGATGACAGATCAGAGATGGGACGGATGAGTGGGCTCGTGCTCGGGGGGCGCGGGTGGAGGATCGCCCATTTCGGCGCCCTCGTGATCGAGCATGGCCCATCGCTCGACCAGTTTCACTCCGAGTCCGCGATGACTGCGGATGAAGTAGGTCGCCATCGCGATCAGCGCCAGGATATTTCCTGCGACGATTTTCCACCAGCCGAGAGCTTGCAGCGCGGACGCGTCGATCAGCGAAACGAATCCGACAAAGAAAACCTCGAACACCGCGAGTAGTAACAGCGCGCCGAGGACCATGAACGGTTCCCACTCCGACGCCGCCAGCATTACCGCCAGCGCCAGCCCGAACGCCACGAATGCCGAAAAATGCAAAATCGAGTAGCCGAGCACCAGTGGCCACGTCGCCTGCGTGCCGTCGGTCACACCCGCGCTGCCGAACACGATCGCGCCGAGCATCGCCGGTGTGTGAAAGGAAGTACCGGAAGCGAGATCGTAACCCATGAACCAGATCGCGACGACGATCCCACCGACCAGTCCGGCCGTGATGCCTTCGCGCGCGACCGCGATCCATCCGCCGAGCAGATCGAACGCGAGAATCGGATGCCGCCAGAAAAAATAGGAAAGCATCGCGGCCGTGGCGAGCAGATTGCCGACGATGATTCCCCACCAGGTCAGCTCGACCATTACGTTCGGCCCGAGGAACAGCACCACCGCGATGAAGAAGACCTCGAACGCGACGAAAAAAATCACCAAGGAAAACAGCAGCGACGATTCGGTCTCGCACGCCTCGAGCAGCAATCCGCCGGCGATTCCGAACGTGATGAACGCGCCGAAATGGAGCAGCGAATACTCCAGCGCTAACAGCGCCAGCCCGTGATGAACCTCGTGACTGTGCGACCCGTGCAGAATCGTGGCGGCAAGCAGAGCGGGCGTCTCGAGTGCGTGCCCGCGAATCAGATCGAAGATCAGGAACCAGACCGCGACCACGACGGCGCCGATGAGCCCGGCGATCGCCCCGTCGATAATGATCCGCGTCCTCGAATGTTCCATCTGTCAACTACTAACCCACAAGATCAGCCCCCGGCAAGCCAGCAATGTTGCTCGAAATCTACCGCATCACGAGACCGAATTTCGTCGAGTGAAATTTGAAGCAGCTGAGCGGTTTGCACCCGGCCACTGCAGCGGCACTAACCAAAATGTCAGGATCACCAGAGCGCCGAAGGTCAGATAGGCGGTCGTGAATACCCACGGCGGAGCCTGGTAGAAGATCAGTGAATCGAGCCAGTAGCCGACGAAATCGCGCGAGTAGCCGGATTCGCCTCCTTTTACTCGCAACATATTTTCCCAGATGGTGAGCGGACAGGTTGTGCCGACGAGCGCTTCGCAACACACCAACAGGATCATCGCGACGTGGACAATTCGAAAATACCGGTTCCGTACCCAGTCCCAACCCGCCGCCCAGCCGACCAGAATCGCCGCGAATCCGACCACCACAAACGCGACGTAAGCCGCGTGAATCAAAGTCACGAGATCGGCTGCAACCAGCCATAACATCGACTTACTAGCGTGCGAGGCTTCGCGGCCGCAGCACGTGAAGCTCGGGTGTCGCCGACGCCGCAACAACCGGAATATCGCTGTCGTCGCGCTGCTGCCATCGGTAGAAGATGAACGTGAAAATGAACATCAGGTAGGTGCCCTGCCCGATCCACATGATCAGCCCGCCGAGCACCTGGTCGTCGAGCGGTTTCAGGCCCCATCCGTGCGCGCCCTCGCTGTACCACGGATAAATGACGCGCGTCGCGAGCGTGATCGGCGCGGCGACCGCAGTCATCGGGATCATCAGCAGGAACAGGTAAAGAATCTGCGCAGGATACGAGAGCCGCGGCAGCTCTGGAAGCGGACTCAGAATCGGCCACCACAGCAGGATTCCAGCCGCCATGAACAGCAAGTGCAGAAAGATGTGAAAGTTCTCGTCGCGGCACATGCGATCGAAGATCGGCGGAAAGTGCGCGGTCACGAAGACTGCCGAAAAAATCAGGAACGCGACGACAGGCGTTGTAAGCATGCGCGCGACCGGTTTGATCGGACGGCTGAGCATCCACGGCCTCAGCATCCAGCCCGGCGTCCCCAGCAGGATCAGCGGCGGGATCAGGAATGTCTGCATCAGATGCTGCAGCATGTGCATCGAGAAGATTCGCGCGTCGGCGAGCTCGTCGAGTTCGGTCTGCGCGAACAGGATCGCGCCCATCGCGATCGCGAACCACATCGCCTGGCGCCGCGTCGGTCTGCGGCCGGCGACGCGGCATGCGCCGAGATAGATCGCGACTAGAATCGCGATGCCTATCGGGATGCTCGGATGTTCTCCAAAGATGTCCATCGTCAAAAGTAGTTTTTAACGGCTATCCAATCGGCGCCAGGTGATGCGCCAGGTATGCAAAGAGCAGGATGAGCGCCATCAGCAAGATTGCCGCCATCATCAGCGGGAAGACGAACACTCCCGTCAGCATCCAGCCGTCGTATTTCAAGTGCATGTAGAACATCGCGACCAGCGCGAACTTGGCCGCGCCCAGCACAATCAGCACCGGCACCAGCACCGGCCGCAACGCATGCACGTAGAAGACGGTGATTTCCATCGCCGTCAGGATCACCAGGAACACGGCGATGATGAGATAAGTCGCCGCGCCCGGATGGTGAACCTGCCCAGTGTGAGTGTCCGCAATATCGCTCATGCTCCCGGTACCGCCTGCATCAGATAGACGAGTGTGAAAATGATGATCCACACGATATCGACGAAGTGCCAGTAGAGTCCCGCCAGCTCGATCGACATCGCGCGCGACTTGCCGAGCTTGCCGGTCATCGCCGCGACCAACAGCACCGACAGCCACAGCACGCCAATTGCCACGTGCGCGCCGTGAAATCCGACCAGCACGAAGAACGACTGCGAGAATAGGTTGGTCGTGAGCCCCATGCCCTCGCGGTAAAAGCTGGTGAATTCGTAAACCTGGCCGCAAAGAAAAATCAGCCCGAACGCGACCGTGCCACCGAGCCAGATTCGCTCCCATCGAGTGTCGCCGCGCTGCGTCGCCGCCAGCGCCAACACCATCAGCAGCGAACTCATCAGCAGGATAAAGGTGCTGAACGAGGTCAGCGGGATGTTGAGAATCTCCGGCCCCGGTCCGGTGACGCTGCGCGATTTGTAAACGATGAAGGTCGAGATCAAACTCGCGAAGAATACGCACTCGGAGCCGATGAACGACCACACGCCGATTTTGCGCACGTCGATTCCACCTGACGACGGCGCATGCTCGGGGTCGTGCGACTCCTCGCCGAAGTTCGGATACTCGAATCCCATTCCGATGACCGAAAGGACCACGACCGCCACACCCATGATCACGATCCGATACCAATCTATGATGAGCCCGAGCCCCATCATTCCAACGCCCAGACTCAACACCAGTGGGAAGATCGAGGGCGCCGGCATGTGAATATGCTCGACCGACGCCGGCTCGCTGGGCAGCGGTTGCGACGGCGGCCGCCCCGCCATGTACGCCGCGACGCCGCGCGATCCGGCGCGCCCGTATTTCAGAATCCACCACGCGTCGCGGCCGCGGATTTGCGGAATCGTCGCGAAGTTGTAAGCCGGCGGCGGCGACGGCGTGGACCATTCGAGGCTGCGTCCGTCCCACGGATCGGCGGGCGCTCGCTCTCCGCTGATGAGACTTTTGAAAATGTTGATGTAGAAAAGCAGGAACGCGATGCCGAGAATGAACGCGCCGATCGTCTCAAGCTGGTTGAGATGCGTCCAGCCCATGTCGGCGCCGTAGGTGTAAGTGCGTCGCGGCATTCCCCACATCCCGAGAAAGTGCATCGGGAAAAATGTCAGGTTGAATCCGACGACTGTCAGCCAGAAGTGCCACTTGCCAATCCGCTCGCCCAGCATGCGGCCGCTGATTTTCGGCCACCAGTAGTAGAAGGCCGACAGGATCGCGAACATCACGCCGCCGAACAGCACGTAGTGAAAATGCGCGACGACGAAGTACGAATCGGTCTGTTGGAGATCGATCGGCGCGGACGCGTGCATAATTCCGCTGAGGCCGCCGATGGTGAACTCGAGAATCATCCCGAGCGCGAAATAAAATGCGGTCGTCATCCGCAACGATCCGCCCCAGACCGTCGCGATCCAGCTGAAAACTTTCACGCCGGTGGGAATCGCGATCAGCATCGATGTGATCGCGAACGCCGAGTCCGCCACCGGGCCCATCCCCGTCGCGAACATGTGATGTCCCCACACGCCGTACGACAGAAATGCGATCAGGCAGATCGAATACGCCATCATCGGATAGCCGAACAGCGGCTTGCGCGAGAACGTCGGCACGACTTCCGAGATAATCCCGAACGCCGGCAGCGCCATGATGTACACTTCGGGGTGCCCGAACAGCCAGAACAAGTGCTGCCACAGGATCGGAGTGGCGCCGGCCGATGCGATGTAGAAATGAGTATCGAAGAAACGATCGAACAGCAGAAAGATAAGCCCGATCGTGAGCGCGGGAAACGCGATCAGAATCAGGATCGACGTCACCAGCATCGACCACATGAACATCGGCATGCGCATATACGTCATGCCCGGCGCGCGCATCGTGATGATCGTCGTCAGAAAATTCAGGCCGGTGAGGACCGTCGAGGTTCCGGACACGAGCAGACCGACCACCCACCAATCGATCGCGAGGCCCGGCGTGAAGTACCGCTCGGTGAGGTTCGCATAACCGAACCATCCAGCGTCAGGGAGTCCGCCGCGGATCCAGCCGAGGTGCAGCAAAATTCCGGCGACCAGAGCCAGCCAGAAACTCAGCGCATTGAGCCGCGGAAACGCGACGTCGCGCGCGCCGATCTGCAGGGGGATCATGAAGTTGCCGAAAAATCCAAGTAGCAGCGGCATCACGACCAGGAAGATCATCGTCGTCCCGTGCATCGTGAAAAACGCGTTGTAGGTCGCCGCCGACAGCGCGTGATTGTCGGGCGTCCAGAGCTGCACGCGAATCGCCATCGCCTCGAGGCCGCCGAACGCCATGAAGAACAGCGCGCTGGCGAGATACATCATGGCGACGCGCTTGTGATCGATCGTCGTCAGCCATCCGACAATTCCGCCGCCTTCGAGGTAGCTCGGCTGATGCACTGGCAATAGTTTCGGCTGGGCTGCCATTGGAGTCTCCCTATTTCAGACTCTCGAGATACGCGACCAGCGCGTTCAGCTGCGGCCCCGGCAACAGCAGCGGCGGCATGTTCGCGCCCGGCTTGACGTTCTGCGGATCCTCGATCCACTTCGCGACGTTCTCCGGCGTGTTCTGCAGCACCCCCGCGGCCAGCGTCGTGCGACTGCCGAAATGCGTCAGGTCAGGTCCGATATAGCCTTTCGAAATTCCCTGGATCATGTGGCAGGTGGTGCACGGACTGTCCGCGAAAACTTTCGCGCCGTCCGACGCCAACGAATCGCTCGCCGGCGTCGCGACCGGACCCGCAAGCTGCGCCTTATCCCACTTCGCGAATTCATCCTGCGAATCGACGAACGTCCGAAAGCGCATGTTCGCGTGCGACAGGCCGCAAAACTCCGCGCACTGTCCCGGATACGTTCCCGGCACCGTCGCGACGAAGGTCAACTCGTTAATTTGTCCGGGCACAACGTCGCGCTTACCGCCGAGTTGCGGGACCCAGAAACTATGGATGACGTCGGGCGATTCCAGCAGCAGGCGAATCGGCCGGTTCACGGGAATGTGCAGTTCGTTGCTAGCCTTCGCGCCGTCCGGATAATCGAACTCCCACCACCACTGATGCGCAAAGACCTTGATTATAAGCGCGTCCTTGGGTGCGACCGCCGGTTGCGATCGAAAGATCGTGCGAATCGTCGGCACCGAGATCATCAACAAAACCAGCGCGGGACCAAGCGTCCACGCAATCTCCAGGCCCAGGTCCGAGGACGCAGTGGAGGCGGGCGCCGCCTCGCCGACGCGGGAAGAAAAGACGAACACGGCGAGAATGAACGCGGCGACTACGATCGCGAACATGATCGCGTCCAAAACCGTCACATCGATGTAGAGGCTCTGAATCCACTGCGCCAGGTCTGACTTCGGTGCGAGCGTCGTCATCGGACGGCCGGTTTCCGAGCATCCCGCAATAGCCAGTGCAATAGCCACTCGCATAGCTACTGCGATGATCGAATAGGTATTTGGAGAGCGCCGGATCATTCCTCGTCATCCCCAACCGGTTCTCCCGAGGTCGCTGCCTGCGCGACTCGGTTCAGTCCCGGCACCGCCGAAATGAGAAATGCGCCTAGAAAACCGAACGAGATCAAGAATTGCGTCGGCCCAAATGGGATCGCGTCGAGCGACAACGACGGAACGACCAACACGTAGCGCTCGAGCCATATTCCGATAAGGCCCAATCCCGCCACGGTTGCGAGAATCGCCGGCGTTTTCTTGGTCCGCACGCTCATCAGCACCGTGAATGGAATCACCCAGATCAGAATCAGGCACGCCACCGACAACGGCGACCACGGCATGTGATGGATCCGTTGAACGAGGAAGAAAGTTTCGACCGGCAAGTCGCCGTACCAGATCACGATGTACTGCGCGAACACCAGGTAAACCCAGAACACCGAGAACGCGAAGACCATCTTGCCAAAGTCGTGCATGACGACCGGGTTGGTGAAGAGGTTGTGCTCGCCCAGGCGGCCGCGCAGCACGACCGCTGTGAGAGCCATCGCGGCCAATGCGCTCCAGAATGCGCCGGCGAAAAAATACCAGCCGAAAAGCGTGCTCCGCCACACCGGCGCCAGCGACATCACCAGATCGAATGAGATCAGCGTATAGACGACCGCGAACAAAACCGCGACCAGCGGAGCCCAGAATCGTATCGAATGGGGCGGCAATTCGATGTCGTCGGTTGCGATCGCCCATGCTCGTGCATCGTCGTCTCGCGAAACCCGAATAAACGCGAAGCTCGCCGCAGCCATTACGCCGAGACCGATTCCGTCGCGCGCAAAGAGAAACGGAATGTTCAGCCACGCCGCCTTCTGCGGTATCGGATGCGTGACCCACGGGAAAATCAGGCTGCGGCCGAAGTACAATCCAAAGAACAGAAAAAATCCCACCCACAAAAACGGCGCGAACGCCTCTCCGAGCCGATATGGCGTCGATCCACCCCACTTCGCCTGCGTCAGATAAAACGCCGCGGACGCGACGACCGCGCCCTGCGCGACCCCGAGGAAGAACAGCAAATTGACGAGATACGCCTCCCACGCGATCGCCGCCGCGCCTCGCATCAGCGCCAGCACGAACGCGATCGCGCCAATCACGATCATCACGCCCGCCACTGCACGCATCGTCGCGCCGGCCACCGACTCGACCGGTTGCGGCTTCATCACCGCGCGCTCACGACGCGCCATTTGAAGATTGGTGCTCATCGTCGTTTTCTAGACGCCTTCACGCACGACCTCTTCCGCGCCCGACTCCTTCATGATCGACTCGACCCGCGCCGCATCGCCTTCGTCGCATCGAACTACGACCCCAAATCGATCCTCGCCGAAACGCCCGTTGTATCCCAGTGCAATTTCGGTCGCGGGAATCCCCGACAGGCCGAGCACGCCGAGAAAGCCGAAAATTCCGCCGAGCAGCACCATCAACTCGAAGCAGATGATGATGAACGGGGGCCACGACAGCAGCGGTTTGCCGCCCGCATTAAGTCGCCACTCGTAAGTCGTCCCGATCGTGACCGCGAGACCAGTGAGCACGCCCGAAATTCCACCCATCAGCACGATCCATCGCACCGGGCTTTTGGACTTGCCGATTGCATGCTCGATCTTGTGGCTCGGGATAGGCGAGAAGGTATTGAAGTCGCCGACCTTCGCCGCGCGAAG
>PMOH01000075.1 GCA_003161515.1 Deltaproteobacteria bacterium | reverse complement strand
GTGTTCCTGGGATCGACCTCGTATGCCTTGCGATAATAAACCAGCGCGTCGTCAGTCCTGGGCGGCGAAAACGACATGTACGCTTCGCCGATATTCAGATAGGCACTGACCTGTTTGGGCTGATACTTGACCAGCTTCTGGTAGACCTTGACCACGTTGGTGAAGTCGGATCGCGAGTTGTAGTAGAGGCCGAGATAAACGTACGCGTCTTCGTCAGCCGGATCGATATCGGTGGCCTGCCACAGCAGCTTTACAGCAGCGTCGCTGTCGCTCATTTTGATTGCGGCATCGACCAGCGCGCGGGCCTTGAGAGCATTGGCGTCCTGCGCCCGCGCGCGAAATGGAAACGCGATCGCAAGCATCAGGACGGCGGCAATAGTCAGGGATTTCAGCGCGGTTCGATCTCGCATGGCATCAGGTCGTACACAGGATCCTACCTCTAAATGGTGGCATGAAAGGCGCTCGCAGCAAAGCTATCATGTACGCGGCGCTCCTCTTCCCTCTCCAGAAGGGAGGGGGCCAAGGGAGAGATTGAAAGTTACTTTCGTGAAAAAAAAGTGAAAACCTATCGCTTCATCGCCAACGGTCTCGCGCTGAATTGTCTCGACTACGGCGGCGACGGCAAACGCCCGCTGCTGTTTCTGCATGGCGGCTCGGCGCATGCGCACTGGTGGGACTTCGTCGCGCCGGCGTTCATCGGCGATTTTCATGTACTGGCGCTCGATCAACGCGGACATGGCGACAGCGACTGGGCCGACGAATGGGCGTACGGTTCGCGTCACTACGTGTCGGATTTGGATCAAGTGATCGACGGATGGGGCTTCGGCGCGCCGATCCTGGTCGGGCATTCGATGGGTGCGCATAATGTGCTTGCCTACGCGGCAGATCACAGCGAAAAGCTACGCGCGATCGTCGCGCTCGATCCGCCGCCCGACTACACCGAGCGGGCAGTCGAATTTTTGCAGTCGATTGCAGAAAAACCGGCGCGCAGATTCGAATCACTCGACGACGCGGCGCGGAATTTCAAGGTCCTGCCGCGCGAGACGCTGGCGAGGAAGGAAATCCTCGAGCATGTGGCGCGCGGAAGTTTCAAACGACTCGAAGACGGCGCGTGGATCCACAAAATCGACCGGCGCACGATGGTTCGCGAACCGTCGCGGGTGTGGAAGTCGCTGCATCGAATCGCGTGCCCTGCGTTGATCGTGAAGATCACGAAGAGTCCGCTGCTGGATCGCGAGGTCGCAAAGAAAATGGTCGCGCAGTTTCCGAACGGACGCCTGGCGGAAGTTGACGACTCGTATCATCACGTGATGCTGGACAATCCGACGGGCCTGATCGAAGTGATCCGAACTTTCGTCAGCGAGTTCAAGTGACGACCCCGCACAATCATCTGCTCGAAGGATCGCCGCGGCTGCATTACCTGGAATGGAACCCGGACGGTTCGCGCACGATTGTTTTGCTGCACGGCAATTCGGCGAATGCGTGGTGGTGGGAACTTGTGGCGCGCGCGATTGCACCGGAGTATCGACTGATAGCGCTCGACCAGCGCGGACATGGCGACAGTGAATGGGCGCGGCCTGCGGCATACTCGCCGACTGATTACGCCAATGACATCGCGAGACTCGTCGAGCACCTGGCACCGAATAGGGACCGGCCGATTGTTGTGGGTCACAGCATGGGCGGTCTGAACGTGCTGCTGTTCGCGCGCAGTCATCCGGAAAGCGTGCGCGGAGCGATCGCGATCGACGTCGCCGTCACGTCGAGCCGCGGACGCGATCGATATCTGCGACGGCTGAAAGGACTTCCGGTGGTGACCTATCCCGACCTGGCAACGGCGAAAGCGCGGTTTCGGCTGATGCCGAATGAAGGTGGAATCCCCGACGAAGTAATCCACGAGATCGCGGAAAAGAGTCTCGCGCGGACCGATGAAGGACGCTGGACGCTCAAGTTCGATCGCGAAAGTTTCCTTGGAGGCGACGGGCTGGAGGTGCTCGACACGATCAGGGAAATCAGGATTCCGACGATGCTGGTGCGCGCCGAGCACAGCCGGATCATGACGGCGGAAGCGGCCGAGCAAGCGCGCGCGTCCAATCCGAAGACGCGGCTGGTGACGATCGCCGACGCGCATCATCACGTGATCCTCGAGAAGCCGGCAGAAGTCGCGCGCGTGATCGAGGAGTTCGCGGCGAGCTTGGGGAACTAGAGGTCGCGCTCCATCAGGCGGTGCGCGATGCCGGCCTCGTCGAAGACGCCGCCCACCGCGCGGAACCCTTCCCTCAGATAAAAGCCCTCGGCGGTGAGTTGTGCGTGCAGGATCGCTTTGCGGGATCCGCGCGTGCGTGCGCTGTCGATCAAAAAGCGCAAAATCTGAGCGCCGACTCCTTTTTTTCGAAATTCGCGCAGCACGGCCATCCGGCCGATCTTTACTTCGCTCGCGCCATGCTCGAGCATCCGGCCGCATCCGATTGCGACGCCGTCGAGAATCGCAAGTGCGTGAAATGCGTGCGAGTCGTCGGCGTCCATTTCGATCTCTTCGGGAACGTGCTGTTCTTCGATAAAAACCCGGCGGCGGATCGCCCACGCGCGATCCATATCGGCGGCCGATTCGATCGCGATCACCTTGATGCGTGATTCATTCACGATCGATTGACTAGCGCGCGATAGATGTATCGTCAAATCCACTTCGAGCTGAATCCGGAGCTGTGCTACCGTGCGGCCATCGAGGAGATCGAGATGCCACAATTGTCCGAGACAGTATTGGCGCCAGACCTGGATGGCGGGCAATGGATTCAGCACGGGCCGGTGAGCCTGAAGGCATTGCGCGACAAAGCGGTAGTGCTGGTCGATTTCTGGGACTACACCTGCGTCAATTGCATCCGAACGCTGCCGTACGTGGTGGCGTGGAATAAACGATATCAGAACAGCGGGCTGGTGGTGGTCGGAGTGCACGCGCCGGAATTTTCTTTCGCGCGGGAAGGATCGCACGTGGCGGAAGCGGCGGCGCGATTCGGTTTGGAATACCCGATCGTGCTCGACAACGAATATGCAATCTGGCGGGCGTACTCGAATCGCTTCTGGCCGGCCAAATACTTAGTCGATGCAACGGGGCGCATTCGTTATTACCATTTCGGCGAAGGCGCGTACCAGGAAACCGAAGTAGCTATTCAAGGATTACTCCGCGAACTGAATCCTGCCGCGAGTTTGCCGCCGCCGATGGAGCCGGTGCGCGACAGCGATCGGCCCGGCGCGGTGTGTTATCGCGTCACGCCGGAGTTGTATCTCGGTCATGCGCGCGGCCAATTCGGAAATTTCGAGGGGGTTGTTCGAGATCGGCCGCATGACTATCGCGACGCTGGGCCACATGTCGAAGGCATGAGCTACCTCGCCGGCAGATGGCGGGTGGAGCAGGAAAGCGCACGCAGCGAGGCAGTTGGCGCCGCGATTTCGCTCAGGTACACCGCGAAGGACGTCAACCTGGTGATGGCGCCGCCGGCGGGCGTGAGCGTGCGCGCAACGATAGTCCTGGAAGCTGGTCAGCGTGCAGGCGACGATGTGAAGTTCGAAGGTGAGCACGGATTTATCACGGTCGACAGTCCGCGGATGTACAGTCTCGTCGCGAATGAGTCTGTAGTTTCGGGCTCGGTAACTATTCGAGCAGAGGCAGCAGGACTGGCCGCATACGCATTCACGTTTATTTCGTGCGTAGTCAATTGAGGCGGACTGACTAATGGAAAAAGCGAGTGAGAGGGCGAGCGACGAGAAAATTCGCGAAGCCGCGGATGCGATCCTGGCAGCGCGCTATGCGATCGCGTTGACGGGTGCGGGGCTGTCGGTCGAAAGCGGAATACCGCCGTTTCGCGGGCCGGGCGGGCTATGGACCAAGTACGGCGAGCCGCCGATGAACGGCTTCCAGCGCTTCATGGCCGATCCGAAGAAGGCCTGGGAAGAGCGTCTGAGCAAGCGCAACGACGAACTGTATAAACCGCTGACGGTGGCGAAGCCGAATCCGGGCCATTTCGCGCTGGTCGAGTTGGAACAGTTGGGGGTCCTGCGATTTGTGATTACTCAGAATGTCGATGACCTACACAAGCAGGCGGGGCAGAAGGCGCTCGCGGAGATCCATGGCAACTGGACTTTGATTCGATGCCTCGAATGCGGGAAGCGATTTCATGGCGACGCGATCAGCCTCGAGAAGCTGCCGCCGGCGTGTCCGCGATGTGAAGGGTTGCTGAAGTCGGACACGGTTTCGTTTGGCGAACCGATTCCAGGCGACGTGCTGAACATGTGCGCGGAGCATTCAGCGAAGGCGGATCTGGTGATCGTGGCGGGGACTTCAGCGACGGTTTATCCAGCGGCGGGATTCGCACTCGAAGTGAAGCAGCGCGGCGGAACGTTGATCGAGGTGAATCTGTACGAGTCTGAGATCACGCGGATATGCGATGCGAGTTTGCGCGGTACGTCGGCTGATGTGCTGCCGCGGTTGGTGAAAGCGGTTGGCGAGATCAGAAAAGAGGGGCTGTCGTAGGAACCGGCCTGGATGTAGTCGTCGGAGGGGTTGGGCGGGGGAGTTGGGGAGCCGGGGCGCTGGCGGAGCAGGAGCATCTCGTCGGTGCCGTCGAGCGAAATCGGATTCGATACGATCACGATTTCGAAACGGCTGCGCTTCGACGCGGGAAGGGCGTCGAAAAGCGTGCGCCATGCGATCAGATAGCGGGGCAGGTCGGGATCTTTCAGGGAGACGATCGGAATCGTGCGGCGGCTGTAAAAGGCGACGTCATAGTTGAGCGCATTGAGATAGCCGATCGAATTGTCGTCCACGACTCTCATCGCGTGATCGGTAAAGTCCTTGAGCGAGAGCGTATTGGCGATGGCCGGCACCACGATGACGTTGACAATAACCGTGATGAAAACCATTGCAGCCGCGATTGTGAAAACGATCCGTTCTAGACGCGGCCGGCTCACGATCAACCTGACGCCGAGTACGACGACCGCCAGCGGCATCGCGAGCGCGAGGATCCAGTGAGCGCCGACGGTTGAAGTCAAAGTTGGGGCGAAGGCTGGTGCGCGAATATTTCCTGCTCGTAGAAGATCGGCGACCTGATTTGGAGAAGTCGCGAGCATCGCGAACGCAACCAGCGCGGCGCTGCCGAGCAGCAGCATCGTGAAGCCGGACAATCGCGCGAGCCAGCGGACGAAGCTGCGCGCCGACGCGGGACGCACGATGGCTTGTCGCAGGTAAATCGCGATCAGAGTTGCAAAACCCGGATACATGCAGAGCAGGTACACGCCGCGTTTGCTGTGCGGGAGATTGTAGAAGATCAGCACGGTCGCGAACCAGACGAAGATGTATTTGAGGCGCGGGTCGACGGTGAGCGGCGCGCGCGCTGCCTCGATGCCTACGATCGGCAGCAGGATTGTCCAGGGCATGAAGCCGGCGAAGAGCGCGAGCTCCATGTAATAGAAGGGATGGATGTGGCCTTCGTGGAAATCGCTTCCGCCAGCGAAGCGTAGCAGATTTTCTGCGAGAATCTGCTTGCGGAAAAAATCGGGACCACCTTCAATCAGCGCCGCGAGGTACCATCCTCCGGCGAGCACGAGCACAACTATCGCGCCGCGCAGCAGATTCATTTGAGTTAGAAAGATCCAACGCTTCTCGAGAGCGATCCAAATCAGGGCGACGAGGCCCGGGAGGATCAAACCAATGGGACCCTTGGTCAAAACTGCGAGCGCGATCGCAACGTAGAGGAGCATCCGGCGGCGCGTCAGTCCTTCGGCCATGAAAATAAATTCGAAGAACGCGACTTCCATGAAGAAGGTCAGCGTCATGTCGACGCGGGCGCCGGTGGCGGCTTGCAGATACTGAAAGGTGGTGGCGAGGATGAGCGCGGCGATGAGCGCGGTCACGTTGTCGAACAACTTGCGCACATAGAAGTAACAAACGATCACGCCGGCGATGGCGAGGGCGGCGGACGGCAGGCGCACCGAGAATTCGTTGACGCCGCCGATGACGAGCGAGACGAGCGCGGCGAGCCAATGCATCAGGAGTGGCTTGGACGGAATCTCGACGCCGGCGCGCTGGGGGAGAATGACGCCGCCGCCGTGGACGATGTCGAAGACGGTGACGGCCTCGCGCGGCTCGCCCTTGGTGTAGAGCGGATAGCCGCCGAGATTTACGAGATAGAGGGCGACGCCGGCGATCAGGAGGATGGGCCACGCGTGGCGGGGTTCGGCGATGTAGGTTAGCCAGTCGGGAGGAGCGTCAGAGTCGCGAGGATCCTCGCTCGCGGGTGCTGCGAAAGATTCGGAATCGGCTCGCGTGATCTCTTCGGGGAGTTTCAATTCGAATGGCTAGGGAAACCTAACCCCTTCCCTCGAGGGAAGGGGGACAATCGCGAAGAGTAGGAGCAGGGCAGAAGTTAGTATTCGGTTTTGACGCGGGCGCGGCCGGTGTCGTCGTAGATGTAGGTGTCGGTGGGGTTTTCGTCGCGCGTTTTTTTGTGCGAGCCGTCGCAAAAAGGTTTGTTCTTCGAGAGTCCGCACGCGCAGATGTAGAGCGGCAGCTCGGTGCCTTCCGGGACTTCGTAGGGTGAGTTCTTTTCGTGTCTGATCATTCGAGCCATGAAAAATTTCCTCGTGTTGATTTTAGTGCGGTGTTACCTGTGGCTCACTTAAGACCAGCCGGGTCTAAGAGTCAATGCAGGGCTGTTGTCTGCGCGAAGTTATTCGGTGCCGGCGTTGCGTTTCAGGTATTCGACGATGGACTCGCGCTCGTCGGAGGTCAGCGCGGGCATGCCGGCTGCCTGAATTTTGGATTCCATCATTGTGACCTGCGTGTCCCACATCGAGGCTGTCATTTCGTGTGGATTGTATGGCACGTGGCAATTGCCGCATCGACTTACATAGAGCTGCGCACCGGGACTGGCTGCGTCGGGGAGCGAAGCGCGCTTGCATCCTGTGACGAGGATTGAGAATAGGGCGAGCGCCATCGCGGCGCGCGGGATTGTGCTAGCTGGTCGGGATGCGCGCATCGGGGAAGCGGAGAAGAAGTTGCGTGCGGATGGAGCTGATGAGTGCGCGGCGATCATTTTCGTCGAGGGTTACTTTTCGTTCGGATTCGGGGCGCAGCCAGATGGGTCCGCGCCGCAGTTCGGCGGATTCGCTTTCGTTGCGCGGCAACAGATGCCAGTGCACGTGCGGTTCTGAATTTCCCAGGCATTCGTAGTTCATCTTCCACGGCTTGACGACGGCGGCGATAGCCTCCGCGACCAGGCGCATTTCGTCGGAGAGTAAACGGGCTGAGTCTGCGGGCATCAGGTAGAGTTCGGTCGCGTGGAGTTTCGCGAGCAGGACGCAGTAGCCGCGATAGAATTGTTGATCGCCGAGGATGACGTAGCAGCTTTTCAGCTCCGCAACAAAATCGCGGAAACTGCCGGCCTTGATGCGATCGATCATCGCGCAGATACCGCAAGCGGGCTTCGTGGACGTCATGCTGGTTCTGCGGCGGGGACTTCGACGAGTTTTATGCTTGCGCCTTTCAGCATGTCAGCGACGGTGTGCAGCTTGTACGGACGCGCGTAGTACACGGTGCGGACGCCGGTGTTGATGAGCACCTTGAGGCAATGGATGCACGGCGTGTGGGTGACGTAGATGTCGGCGTCGCGGATGGCGGCGCCGTTGCGCGCGGCTTGCGAGATTGCGTTTATTTCGGCGTGGATGGTGCGATAGCAGTTCTGCTCGGTTTCGCCGTCGGGCGTGCGCGATTCATAGATGAGGCATCCGACTTCGGTGCAATGCGGCAGCCCCGCGGGGGAGCCGTTGTAACCGGTCGCAAGAATGCTGCGGTCGCGCACGATGACGGCGCCGACCTTCGCGCGCAGGCAGGTCGAGCGCTCGGCGACCTCGCGCGTAATCGTCATGAAGTAGTGGTCCCAGCTCGGACGATGGGACTTCGGTGTGTTGGACGGATTTTCGGCCAATACTTTCCCCTCGATGGATCGATCAAACGATATCAGATTTTGACACGGCCGAGTTGGCGCAGCATCTGGTCGTAGTGCGGCGCGTGATGGATTATTTCCTGGCTGTGACTGTTTTCCGGGGTCGGCGTCGGAGCTTCGGGCTGCACAAATGCGAGCGGCACCGGGCTGAAGGTGACGATAAAGAGCGCGACGGTGGCCCATGCGGCGAAAGCGCGGCGCGGGTTCAAGGGAGTGTCGTGATCGATCGTGGACGGATGTCCCAGTCCCAGGAATATCGAGAGCACTGCCCAGATCAGCCATCCGCCCCAGAAACTGACCCCGAGCGCGAGCGGCACAAGGACCATCAGCACGCATGAGATGACGAACAACACCGAGATCGTGCGATGGCGACGGGGGAACAGCGCGTAGATCACGTGGCCGCCGTCGAGCTGCCCGACTGGCAGCAGGTTCAGCGTGGTGACGAACAGCCCGAGCCATCCGGCGAATGCGATCGGATTGAGATTCACATTGACGGTCGAAGGATCGACGCCGAGCACCAGATGTGAGAGGCCGAGGAACAGGAGCGAGTTGCCGAGCTCGAGACCGCCGGCGGATTTGTCGAGCGGCGTCACGTCGGAAAGGTAGAGGCCGATGATGACGGCGGGTATCGCGAGCATCACGCCCGCCCACGGACCGGCGGCGCCGATGTCGAACATCACGCGGCGAGTACGCGCCGGCTNNTGCGCGAACAGAATCATCATCAGAGGAATCGAGAACGAGAGGCCGGAACGCAGCGACGCGACCGCGAGAAACGGATGCCAGAAGGAGATGTCCTCGCCGTTCATGTACGCGCCGGCAGTGGTGGTGGTCAGGAGAGTCAGCAAGAGCAGCGCGACGTTCAGAGGTGGAATTCGGGGAGCGTCGAGAGCGCGCGCGGCAGGCTCGGCCGGCGCGGTGTATCGCGGGATTTCGGTGAGGACGGTTGGGGTGTCCTTGTGTGTGATTATTTCATCCATGATTCAAGTGCGGCCTGGTGCCGCGACGAGCGATACCGGGGTGCCGGGTCCAGCGGCGAAATGCATGGCAGCGTTGCCGTCGCGAATCGCGACTTCGAGTAGGTTGAAGCTTCCGAATATTGCGAGAGGAACACCTTTGGGCGCGTCACCATAAGCGTCAAGTAGCCGCATCGCCGCGCCACGTTTGATCCTAACGGAAAGGGATTTGTGGCGAAAGCGAGTGCGCAACTGATCGGCGGCTTGACGGTCGATATTGCTCACCAGGTTGCCGAAGCCGTCCACATAGATCACTTCGCCACGAACCTCACGCGCCGACGCGACAGGACGCGGCAGCTCGAGCGGGACAATCGAGGATGGGCGAAGCGACGGCCCAAGCGCGGAAATCGGCGTGCCGCCCCAGAGATACGCCGCGGCAGGCGCAAAGATGTCGCGGCCGTGGAAGGTAGCGCTCACGTTGGTAAGACGATGGCGCGTCGAAGTCAGTTTCACGATTCGTTTGATTCCGGCCTGACTCGCGGCGAGCCAGAGCAAACCGTTGTCGGGTCCGACGAGCCGGGCGCCGGCGCGGGTCTCGATGGCAATCGGTGCGCGCGCGGTGCCGACGCCGGGATCTACAACCGCTAGGAATACGGTGCGCGGCGGGAAGTAACGCCACGTTTCACGCAGACAGAGCGCACCGGCCACGATGGATTGCGCGGGGACGCCGTGGGTGATGTCGATAACGGTGGCTCTGGGAGCGATTGACGCGATGACGCCCTTCATCGCGCCGACGTAATGGTCGCGGTAGCCGAAGTCGGTTATGATTGCGAGCGGGAAAGGTCGTGGCGTGAGCGGGGGCATCGCGGAACAGTAAATCGCGAAACGGCGGGGTCGCGCAATTTCCCGAAGCCAACTCAGATCATCGCATCAAACAGATCCAGATCTATGAAGCGCAACTTTCTGTCGGGCGGCTGGCGAGGACGAGCCGGGGCAGTGCTGTTGATTGCGATCGTAGTCGGCACGACGCTTAGATTTTTTCGACTCGGCGCGCATGAGCTGTCGATCGACGAATCGCTCTCATGGGCCGAATCTGCCGGGCGGAGCGTGTCGGAAGTGTTGCGGGTGCAGCATCAACTGGATTCGGGCAAGTTCCCGATTTACGAACTCGCGCAACACGGATGGATGCGGATTTTCGGTGAGAGTGAGGCGGCGATGCGGGCGCTACCGGCGCTGATTGGATCGCTGTCGATCGTGCTGATGTTCGTTCTTGGGGTCGAAGTGATGTTGGCGGCGGGTGAAAGCCCAGAATCCTCGCGAGATTGGAGCGGCATCTACATGGTGGCGGCGGTGTCTGCGCTGCTTTTTGCGGTTGGGCTGCCATCGGTGGAGATCGCGCGCGAGGCGCGGATGTATTCGATGATGCAGGCGTGGATTCTCGCGCAGGTGATTTTTTTGATGCGGGCGCGGCGGCTGGGAGGACTGGCGAACTATGCGGGGCTGACGATTTTCTCAGCGATCGCAGTTGCAACCAACTTTACGGCAGCGCTGGTGATCGCAGCGGAGGTTCTATGGCTGATCTATTTGCGGCGTGCGCATTCGCATCGCGGCGAAGAGGCGCGAAGTGCGGCGGGATGGCAGACATGGGGCGCGCTCGCCGTCGCGATGCTACTGCTGCTGCCTTTTTTTGCCGGGCTGCGTTACGGAGTCGAGGGCGTGAGTCGGGGGGACTACGATTGGATCAAGCCGCCGGGGCGATGGGAGCCATTGGCGACATTCGAAAACGGACTCGGTAGCTTTCCGTTTCCACTGTTTGCGCTGTTCGCGATAATCGGCGGAATTCGGCTTTGGCGGCTGAATCGAGATGAGGCGGTGCTGCTGATCCTGTGGAGCGGAGTGCCGGCGATTGTTCTGTTCGCGGGATCGTACCTGGTTACACCGATGCTGGTGACACGCTACTTGATATCCTCTTTCATTCCAATTTTTATACTCACTGCAATAGGCATTGAGTCTCTACCTGCACAAGGTTACCGCGCGGTCGCGATAGTCGCGATAGTAAGTCTATCTATTCTGCGAGTGTCGTCGGATCTGAGGCCGGGAGACAATCGTTGGCGCGACGCATGCGCCATAGCGCTGACTAAGGCGGGGCCGGAGCGGCGCGTCGGTGCGTTTCACGAATACTATATCGTTAGCTACTACATTCCGGCGGCGCAGAGGGATAGCGTGCAAGTGGTTCGAATTCCTTTTCACGGAGCGGAGAGTGAAGCGCCGCCGGTAGTGGTAGTTTCACCCACAGTAGCGCCCGCGCAGGTCGCCGAAATTCGCCGCGAGTATCCACTTGTCGTGGCTACATTCAAAAATGTGTTGGTATTGGCTCGTCCAGTCGCGGCTGTGCAGAATGTTCCTGCCAGCTAATCGCGCGGCGCAACTGAGACGTAGCGGTTGCCGCGTTCATAGAAACGCCATCGCTTCGATGCCCATTCTCCTGCGTAGTCAACGTTGATCCGGGGCGAGCGGCCGACTTTCCCGACCGGAAGATCGGAGTGCTCCAGGTAGAGCCGTCCGCCGCACAAGTCGCGTCCATAGTCGGCGCCCGTAATAGCCAGTGCATTAGTCAGTTTGCCGGGGCCATTAGTCAGTTCGCGGGAATCCGGCGATTTGCCGCGACGTTCGGCCATCAAGGGGATACCTCGCAGAGGCTCGAGCGCTCTAATCAGTACTGCGTGCGGCTTGCCGTCGGCAGTAGTCACGACGTTCATCGCCCAACTGATTCCGTATAGCAAGTACACATAGGCGTGGCCGGGAGGTCCGTACATCGCGGCGGTTCGCTTGGTGAGTCCGCGCGCGCTATGTGCGGCAAGATCGAGAGGACCGCGATACGCCTCGACCTCTACAATGCGGCCGGCTGCGGTGCCTTGGGCGGTGCGATGCACGAGGACTTTGCCGATGCATTCGCGCGCAACGAGCAGGACCGGGCGGGCGTAAAATTCGCGCGTCAGCTTTCGCGATGTACTCACCGCGGGATTTATGGTAACTGGGAATAGCAGGGCAATTCGGGCGTCAGAGTGTAGCTGTACTTTCGGCCGCGCCAGGTGAACTCGCCTTGCGGCGCACCGAACAGATCTCTGATGGTGGCGGACTTCTGGCTGTCCGCGACGTCGCCGGTCTGAACCGGGCCGTAGGCGAGGAAGTGGCTGGATCCAGCCGTGAGAGCAGGCTCGAGGGGCGGCTGGAAGTTGAGCTTGTCGAGGCCGGGCTTGGGCGCCCAGCCGTCGGCGGAGGCATCCGGCGCTCTCACGAAAACCCAACGGTGTGCATTGCCATCTCCGATAAGCGTCCATTGGCGGCTCTCGACGGCGCCCTGGTTGATTCGAATTTCTTCGACACCGGGCGTGGCCGCAGCGAGCTGATCGCAATGTTCCTGCGAGAATTGATCGGGACTGCTCGCTTCATCGCGAAGAGCGTTCTGCTGCTCGGCAAAAGCGTCAATCTGCTGCTGAGTTGGCGGGTTCGAAATCGGCTTCGCTCGAAAACTAGCGCATCCAGCTGAGATGAGAGCGAGCGATCCGAGGATTAACGAAAGAACGGTTCCGTGGAGCAGAGGTTGAGATTGCCGCGTGGAGGCGTCAGGAGAGCGAAGTGTCATGGAAGAGAGTTTTCGAATCCGAGGCGGTGAAGTCAATGCCGGGCAGCGCTTGTATTCGCCGGAGAACTACTGCACGAGACTTAGCGGTGCTTCAATTGACAGTTCGCAGGTCACTACCTAGACTCGCCTCAGAGCGGGTGTAATTCAGTGGTAGAATGCCAGCTTCCCAAGCTGGACGTCGCCGGTTCGACCCCGGTCGCCCGCTCCACTTATTCACGGTTGGTTGGCGGACCCTCGCCTCGCCACGGCACTTGACACGAGCGAGACTGGTCAGGAAAAATCGCATCACGGCGCCGACCGGTCGCCGAGCTGTGGAACGTCCGCCCCAGCCGGGGTTCCATTGGCGAAGGGGAAATGCCCTCACGGTTGTCGATGTCCAGGCCATCTCTTAAACCGCGTTGCTGGGGAACGAGGGTATAAAGAGGAGGCTTGTCAATGACCAAGCACGGCAGTTTCAAGAAGGTTGTCCGGCGTCACGCGCACGACACTGGTCAGCGCTACACCGAAGCGCTCACCGACCTTGAAGGGCTCCACGCCCGGATGTTTCACCAGCCCGTCGGTGAGCGTCTGGTCACCCATCTCCGGGATCACTACGGCATCGACGCGGTCGCCGCGACGAAGGCCAGTCAGCACCATGACCACGTCTTTCGGGTTGACCGCCGCGACGGCGATCCGTGGATTGCGCGCGCGTTCTCGCCGGCCCGCCCGCGAGCCGGGGTCGAAGGCGATGCGGCGATCCTGCGGTTCCTGGAGCGGCACGACTACCCGGCGGAGCGGCTCGCGGCCGACGACGCGGTGTCGGCGTTCGACGACTCGACCGTCCTCGTCACTCGATTCGTCCCCGGCGGGCCGCTCCCGGCGGCCGTCGGACACGAGGGCAGCGAGAAGTTCGCCATCATGGGTGATCTGCTCGGACGGCTGCATACGCTGCCGTTCGACGAGTCCGTCAGCCGCCCCGGTGGGGCGAGCGGGGATGATCCCAGCCGCGAGGGCAGCCCGCGTCAGGACCTCATGGCGGCGCTCGCGTTCCTCGACGCGGTCCACACGAAGGTCGCTCCGGCCGAGCGCGAGCGATTCGAGCGGCTCCGCGACCAGGTGCGCTCGGCCGATTACGGCCAGGGCCTGCCTGAGGCGTTGCTGCACGGCAACCTCCTCCACGCTCCGGATCACGTGATCCGGGGGGAGCAAGGGCCGGTGGCGATCAACTGGAAGGCGGCCGGACGCGGCCCGCGCCTGGCGGACTTTGCGTGGCTTATGTGGGGCACCTGGCGCAACGCGGACTGGATCAATCTGGCCGTAGGCGCGTACCGCCAGCACGTCGAGTTGACCGACGACGAGCTCGAGCGGCTCGAGGCGGTGATGTACATACGGCCCCTGTACCTGGGTTGCTTCAGCTACCGGCGTGATCTGGTCAACGGCCGTCCGCCCAAGGAAGTGTGGGGCTTCGTTAACCCCGAGCACATCGGCGCAATTGCAGCCACGACCCTAGCCGCCTGGCGCTGATCGCTACTCCCACTACGCGCGGTCGAGTCTCCACTTATTCACGGTTGGTCGGACGACCTTCGCCGAGTCCGTACACCATCGCAGTCTTGGTGGTGCCGAGTTTGATCCATTCCGCGCAGTCAAGCTGTACGCGCTTGTAGTACTCTTCGGACAGTTCGAGCGACTCCTTGCTGACGTCGTCGATCCGATCGAATTTACACTGAAACGCAAATTCTCCCGATAGCGATTTCTCCAGCGCACGGCTGCGCCAGATCGCGATCGTGGTCTTGCCCTTGAAGTGGTGACCGAAGTGAATCATGCCCATGGTGTTCTGCACTTCCTCGACCGCGACGTTGTTGACCAGCATCATTTTCGTCCTGGGCTTTATGTCGATGCGCTTGAGAGTGGGAAAGGCGCGGGCGATGTCCTCGATGCCGCGGTCGAGCTCAATCTTGGGCGAGGTCAGCACGCATCCGTGCGAATAGACACTGCGCATCCCGCCGAGGCGGTCGCGCTCGAGCAGTAACTCTTCCTTGAATTTTATTTCGTCGTGTCCACCCAACTGCGGACGGACGTCAACCGCCGCGGCGTCTTTGAGTTCCGGCGCGCGGTACTTGAAGGTCAGCTCATGGCCGGGTCGCGGCCATCCCTGGTCGTAGAAGGTTCGCTTTCGCAGAATGAAGTGGTTGTTGTAGAGGTCAAACTGCGGGGTGTCATAGAAGAGAACTTCGCGAACCTGGCTGTCGAATGCGTGGTCGGCCATGTCCACCTTGATGTGGAGCTTCTTAAGAGTCGTGGACGCGGCGTCCCAAAATTCGAGGAAGCCATTCTTGCTGGTAAACCGATCGGGTTGCAGCAGAATTTTGTACTCGCGGTAGTGAACTACGTCGCTGGCGAGATGCTTTGTTTCAGCATGCTTGCTTATGTGCTTGTCCATTGAGGCATCGTAGTTCGCAGCGGCGGCTGACGCAATTGTTTTTTGAATCTAGAATTTCCAGATGATGTTGAGCGCGAGGAAGTTGTAATAGTCGGATGAAAGATGCCCTTGAAGTGTTCCAGCGAGCGGTCCGCGGCGAGCACTGAAAGGAGCCGGGCCGGCGTCCATCAACTCCCACGCAAGGCCGGCCGTTATGTCGCGATTGATTTGATACTGAATGCCGGTGCCATAGCGCAGCTGGCGATCGAGAGGCAAGGTGGGCACTCGGTTCGCCTTCGAGACTGGCGAACTGTCATAGGCAAATCCGGCCGACCAGAGCCATTTTTCGCCGAACCGAAATTGCTGTCCGATCGCGATCTGACACGTATCCGAAAAATGCAGGTT
Source organism: Deltaproteobacteria bacterium (assembly GCA_003161515.1). Lineage (GTDB taxonomy): Bacteria > Desulfobacterota > Binatia > Binatales > Binataceae > Binatus. Next base: position 2,699 of record PMOH01000075.1, on the reverse strand, counting down.
GGCCTCAACCGTCCTTTGCTTGAGGGCGGAAATTCCAATTGGGAACTCTCCAAACGCAGACCAGTTCTGCCATCCGACATTGCCCATCAGGCTGAAGTTAGGTGTGAGGTCGTAGAGCCCACTTAACATCACCTGTTGCGGCACTTCCATCGGGATATTGGCCTTTACGCCGCCGATTCTCGTGCGAAGACGGCTGAGAAGAGGACCGAGGCCCGTGACGTGCGGCCGAAAGCCGAATTTGTAATCGACCGGCGATTGATAGGTGAGGCCGACGCGGAGTTTAGCGATCGGCCTGAGCAGTATGCCGACGTTACCGCCAAAAGCTTCGTCCCACGACTCGATCGCGAGGCCGCCGTCCGCCAAGCCCAGAGGCAACTTCGGAGGATTGCGGTTAATCTTCGATTGGAACAACAGACGTCCGACTGAGAAGCTGAAACCTGCACCCACCGAGAGCCAGTCATTGACCTCGTAAGCTATCGACGGGTTGACTTTACCGGTGATGAGTGGCTCCCGCGTCACATAGTAACGTCCCGTCCAAGTCTTTCCGTAGTTGAAGTTTCCTGCGAAATCGGAGATAGCATCTACGCCGAGCCGAACGCGTTCCGAAAGCTTGTAAACGTAAAAGAATCCTCCGATGGGCATGAACACTCCGGCGTTGCCACCACCTCCGCCCGAAGTTGTCGTTTGCGGGGCCACGTCGAAGTTATTTGAGGGAAGCAGCGCGCCAGACGCCCCCAGCAACTGCGAACGGTCGAGCAGAGTCATTCCGGCAGGATTCGCGGCGGCAGTCGAAGCGTCAGCGGCCATCGCGGCTCGTCCGGCGCTTGCGGTACCTAGATCAGGCGCGCCGGTCTCATACAGTAACAAACCGGCGGCACGCGCGGAGGTGACAAAAGTCAGCAGCACAACTGCCGCAAGAGATGTAGCCCTATGAACCTTGCTTGATGATGGTCGCACGCTCCCCTCCCATCCACATTTTAGCGGTCCAACATAAACCGCTTTTATCGCCAAACAAAGCTGACGGCATACCCACGGTCGGCATTTCACTTCGACATCAGCACCTTACCGGTAGTGCTATCGATGTTGAACAGCCAGAAGGCAGTTACGTCCTCCTCAAGAATCATTGCGACCATACCTACGCCCGGCGCAAAGAAATTGTAGCCGGTGTTCTGCGTGTGAGCCGGGCCAACCTTGCCCTCGCAGTTGACGCGGAACAGGACTGCAGGGAAGGTGCCAGCAGGCACTGTCACCTGATAGGTGCCGATATAGGTATAGGTGCCGTTGATCGATCCTGAATATTTCTGATCGCTTGGGTCGTCAAGGTAGTTTACGGAGACCTGCTGGGTGTAGCTCCTGCTTTCACCCGGTTGCATGCCTTTAGGCACGAACGGATTGGCGGGCGTGGTTATGACTACCACGCCTTCGCCTGCGTCGGTGAGGGCGGCCATTATGATGTCGCCCTGCTCAGTCTCGCGCATGAAGCCGGCCAACGATGGAGTCATCTGAAACCGCCAGGCTTTCTTACCACCGGGGCGTCTCGCCTTCCAGAGCCCGAGCGTCTGGATAGCGCCAGCATGGGGACCTGCAACTACCTGGAACTGCTGTGATTTTTCTTGAAGCGGGAAGTAAACGGACGGATCGGTTATGGGGTTGCTCGGCAACGCGGCGCCGACTACCCCTGGCCCAAGCTGAGCAGTTATATTTTGTTGATCCTGCGGCGGCAGAGGTAGCACGACACCTTGGGCGCGCGCCGAATCTGAGCAAAGCAGGACTAGGCCGAAGGTCACAGCTACAATCGTTCGCATCAAAGTTCCTTCCTTTATCGCTAATAGGCCGTGAGTTATTGGCCGGTCCCCTTGCTCGCCTCTTCCGCTTCGGCCATCTTTTTCGCCATCTCAGCTTTCACAGCGTCGAGGTTGAAACTCGCGCCTCGCTGCATCGGCGGGTAATCGAGGAAGGTCTGGAGTTCCTTGCCCATCAACTGTTGCACGAAAACGAAGCGCCAGAATTCGTACTTGAACCAATCGAAGTATTGTTGCGCACCGTCCTTCGTTCCATCTTGGGGCCAGCCTGTACGCTCGAAAGGATCCAGTCGTAGGTTGGTGATATAAGGCACATCCGGATGGGTCTTCTGACCCAGCCAGCCATAGGGCTGGTCGATGAAACGAAACTTATAGTCGTCGATTCGCACCGCACCAACCGTGCTTTCGCCGAGGTAGAAGATTTCGTGACGGGTGGACGGCCCTTTGCCGGTGATCGCGGCCATCTGGTCGTAGCCATCCAGATGATTCTTGTAAGTCCGATCGCCGATCGTTTTGCCCTTTAGCAATTCCTGGGTGATGTTCGGATTGCCGGCCGCGTCCACGAAGGTGGGAAGCCAGTCCATGCCGGAGAAGATGCCGTTCTGCACGGAGTCTGCCGGCGTATGGCCAGGCCAGCGAAGGAGGCATGGCACGCGGAAACCGCCCTCGAGAACGGTTCCCTTGGACTGCGCGAACGGCGTCTGACCGCCATCTGGCCAGGTGAAGACTTCAGTCCCGTTATCGGTGGTGAAGACCACGATAGTGTTGTCGTCCACGCCCATGTCCTTGATCTTCTTCATCACTATGCCGACGTCATCGTCGAGCTGGGCCATCCCAGCTTCCTCTTCCGACCATCCGTTCTCCGAGTTGCGCATTGCTTCATACTTCGGGGAGAGA
>PMOH01000214.1:4085-5040 GCA_003161515.1 Deltaproteobacteria bacterium | reverse complement strand
CAGAAGCAGGTCAGCGAGATTCAGCAGCAGTACAACAACGGCGTCATCACCGACGGCGAGCGCTACAACAAGGTCGTCGATATCTGGGCGGAAGTTCAGGACCAGATCGGCAGCGCCGTTATCAAAGGGCTGTCCACCCAGGTCTTCGGCAAGAACGAGAAGGGCGAGACTATCACCGGGCCTTCCTTCAACCCGATCTTCATCATGGCCGATTCGGGAGCGCGAGGTAGTGAGCAGCAGATTCGTCAGCTCGCGGGACTGCGCGGCCTGATGGCGAAGCCGTCGGGTGAAATTATCGAGACTCCGATCACCGCGAACTTCCGCGAGGGACTCACGGTGCTGCAGTACTTCATCTCGACTCACGGCGCGCGCAAGGGCCTCGCCGACACCGCGCTCAAGACGGCGAACTCAGGCTACCTGACTCGCCGGCTAGTCGACGTGGCGCAGGACTCGATCATCAGCGAGGACGATTGCGGCACGCTGGACGGAATCGAGATGACGCCGCTGGTCGAAGGCGGTGAGATTATCGAAGGCCTCGGCGATCGCGTGCTCGGACGCGTCGCGCTCGAAGACATTCGCGATGCGTTCACCGGCGAAGTGCTGGTGAAGGCTAACGACATGATCGACGAGGACAAGGTCAAGCGAATCGAAGACGCTGGCGTCGAGCGAATCAAGATTCGCTCGGTTCTGACCTGTCAGTCGCGCCAAGGCGTATGCGTGAAATGCTACGGACGCGACCTCGGCCGCGGCCATCTCGTCAACCTCGGCGAGTCGATCGGAATCATNNACGCTCGAAGTGCGCAACGAAGGCGTGATGCGCCTGCATGGCGTCAACACCGTGAAAAGCCGCGACGGTAACCTGGTCGTAATGACCCGCCATGGCGAGGTCGTTATCGCCGCGCAGGTCACCGACGAAGGCGGCCGCGTACGCGAGCGCGAACGCGAGCGTTATCCG
>PMOH01000214.1:0-4030 GCA_003161515.1 Deltaproteobacteria bacterium | reverse complement strand
ACCGGCGCGCGCTCCAACGTTATCGTCGAGTTCAAGGATCTCGACCTGCGCCCGCGTATCTCGATCAAGGATGCTAGCGGCAAGACCGTGAAGCTGCCGAGCTCGAACAACGTCGCGCGCTACTTCCTGCCGGTCGGCGCGTATATCAACGTGCCCGAGGGCACGGCGGTCGAGCCCGGCGACGTCATCGCGAAAATTCCGCGCGAGACCACCAAGACCAAGGACATCACCGGCGGTCTGCCGCGCGTCGCGGAGCTGTTCGAAGCGCGCAAGCCGAAGGAGTTCGCGGTCATCTCGGAAATCGACGGACAGGTTTCCTTCGGCAAGGACACCAAGGGCAAGCGCAAGGTCGAAGTCACCCCTGAAATCGGCGAGAAGCGCGAGTACCTGATTCCCAAGGGCAAGCACATCGCGGTGCACGAGGGCGATATCGTCAAAGCGGGCGAGCCGTTGATGGAAGGCTCGTCCAATCCGCACGACATCCTGACCATCCTGGGCGAGAAGGCGCTGGCGAAATACCTGGTCGATGAAATCCAGGAAATCTACCGGCTGCAGGGCGTGCGCATCAACGACAAGCACATCGAAGTGATCGTGCGCCAGATGCTGCGGCGCGTGCGGATCAAGGAAGTCGGCGACACGCCGTTCCTGGTCGGCGACCAGGTCGAGAAGTGGCGCTTCGACGAGGAGAACGGACGCGTGCTCACGCGCGGCGGAGAGCCGGCGATCGCGGAGCCACTGCTGCTCGGAATCACGAAGGCGTCGCTGTCCACTGAGAGTTTCATCTCGGCGGCATCGTTCCAGGAAACCACGCGCGTGCTGACTGAGTCCGCCATCAACGGCAAAGTGGATCGGCTGGTTGGATTGAAAGAGAACGTGATCATGGGACGCCTGATTCCGGCCGGCACCGGGATGAACTCGTACAACGCGATGGTCGTCAAGGTCGAAGGCGCCGCGGCCGTAGAAGATGTGGAAAAACCGGAGCTCGCGGCAGTCGCGGCACCCGGCGGAGATTGACACGGCGGGCTGGGTCCCGTACATAATGATGTTTCCCCCAAGGGCATAAGTGTCCTTGGGGGGTTTGTTTGAACACCGCGCCCCAACGGGGGCAATCCGGCGAAAAACCGGGCCGGGCATGACGCCGGCGCCGAGCGGTCTTTGAGAATGGGCGAGCGCAGAACCGGTGCGCCTCGCGAGCGGACACGAATCAGAGTGATTAGATTGAGAAGACTTAAGTGCCGACGATAAATCAATTGATCCGGCGGGCGCGCGTGAAGAAGACCTTCAAGACCAAGGCCCGTGCGCTCGAAGGTTCGCCGCAGAAGCGCGGCGTATGCACGCAGGTGAAGACGACGACGCCCAAGAAGCCCAACTCGGCGCTGCGCAAGGTCGCGCGCGTGCGGCTGTCCAACGGGATCGAGGTGAATACCTACATCCCCGGCGTCGGGCACAACCTGCAGGAGCATTCGGTGGTGCTGATTCGCGGCGGTCGCGTGCGCGACTTGCCGGGCGTCCGCTATCACGTCATCCGCGGCACCCTTGACTCGATCGGCGTGCAGGAGCGGCGTAAGGGCCGCTCGAAATACGGGTCGAAGAAACCCAAGTGAAACAATAAGTAGAGTTATATGTCGCGCAAAGGACAAATTCGCGTCCGCGAAATTCCAGCGGACCCCAAGTATCACGACCGCACCGTCGCGAAGTTCATGAACATCGTGATGGAGCGCGGCAAGAAGTCGCTGGCCGAGCAGATTTTTTATCACGCGCTCGATCTCGCCGCCGATCGCTCGAAGGAAGACGGCCTGGTCGTATTCAAGCGCGCGCTCGACAACGTCCGCCCCGCAGTCGAGGTTCGCTCGCGGCGGGTCGGCGGCGCCAACTATCAGGTCCCAAGTGAAGTGCGTCCGGCGCGGCGCAATTCGCTCGCGATGCGATGGCTGGTCACTGCGGCGCGCGGGCGCGGCGAGAAGTCGATGGAAGAGCGGCTCGCAGCCGAAATCCTCGACGCGGCCGCCAATCGCGGCGGCGCGGTCAAAAAGCGCGAAGACACACATCGAATGGCGGATGCCAACAAGGCGTTCGCCCACTACCGCTGGTAATACCGAGTTTTTTAGATGGCTCGTCAGACACCAATAGAACGGGTGCGCAATATCGGCATCATGGCGCACATCGATGCCGGCAAGACCACCACTACCGAGCGCGTGCTCTTTTACACCGGCATCAATTACAAGATTGGCGAGGTGCACGAAGGCACCGCGACGATGGACTGGATGGTGCAGGAGCAGGAGCGCGGAATCACGATCACGTCGGCGGCAACCACGTGTTTCTGGCGCGACAACCGCATCAATATTATCGACACGCCGGGACACGTCGATTTCACGATTGAAGTCGAGCGCTCATTGCGCGTACTCGACGGCGCGGTCGCAGTGTTCTGCGCAGTCGGCGGGGTCGAGCCGCAATCCGAGACGGTCTGGCGTCAGGCCGACAAGTATCGCGTCCCGCGTGTCGCGTTTATCAACAAGATGGACCGCGTCGGCGCCGAGTTCGAGCGCGTCGTGCAGGAAATGCGCGACAAGCTCAAGGCCACGCCGCTGCTGCTGCATCTGCCGATTGGCGCCGAAGAAAAATTCACCGGGCTGGTCGATTTGATCGATCAGAAGGCGCTCATTTGGGACGAGGATCGTCTCGGCGCCGAATATCGCGTCACCGACATCCCGGCCGAGTTGAAAGAGCAGGCCGCCGGCTATCGCGACAAGATGATCGAGACGCTCGCCGATCACGACGAGAAGATCATGGAGCTCTACCTCGAGGGTAAGCATCCTGAGCCCGCCGCGATTCGCGCTGCGATTCGCGTCGCCACGCTCAAGATGGCGGTGACGCCGGTCATCATTGGCTCCGCGTTCCGCAACAAGGGCGTGCAGCCGATGCTCGACGCGGTGGTCGATTATCTGCCGTCGCCGCTCGACCTGCCGCCGGTAGTCGGCAAGGTCGGCGACAAGATTGAAGAGCGATGGCCGCGCGACGACGCGCCGTTCTCCGCGCTCGCGTTCAAAATAATGAACGACCAGCACATGGGCACGCTCACCTTCATCCGGGTTTATTCGGGCAAGCTCGAAAGCGGATCGTCGCTGCTCAATTCGACGCGCGGCAAGCGCGAACGAATCGGCCGAATGCTCAAGATGCACGCGAACAAGCGCGAGGACATCACCGAAGTTTACGCCGGCGACATCTGCGCGGTCGGACTGCGCGACACGACCACCGGCGACACGTTATGCGACCCGGCGTCGCCGATTGTGCTCGAGTCGATCGAGTTCCCCGAGCCGGTCATCCAGATCGCGATCGAGCCCAAGACCAAGGCCGACCAGGAGAAGCTCGGCGAGGCGCTGCAGAAGCTCGCCAAGGAAGACCCGTCGTTCCGCGTCAGTGTTAACAAGGAAACTTCGCAGACGCTGATCGCCGGGATGGGCGAGCTTCACCTGGAAATCATCGTTGATCGGATGCTGCGCGAATTCAAAGTTGACGCCAATATCGGCAAGCCGCAGGTCGCCTATCGCGAAACGATCAAGCGCGTATCTGAGGCCGAGGGCAGGTTGGTGCGGCAGAGCGGCGGTCACGGACAATTCGCCGTGGTCGAGCTGCGCATCGAGCCGCTTCCTAAGGGCGGCGGTTTCGAATTCGAGGACGGCACCAAGGGCGGCTCGATCTCGCGCAACTTTATTCCGGCAATCGAAGCCGGGGTGAAAGAGGCGATGGAAAACGGTGTGGTCGCCGGCTATCCGATGGTGGACGTCAAGGCCATCGTGATCGACGGCAAGGAACACGACGTGGACTCGTCGGAACTCGCGTTCAAAATCGCGGGCTCGATGGCGTTCAAGGAAGCGTGCGAGAAGGCCGAGCCGATTCTGCTCGAGCCCGTCATGGAGGTCGAAGCCGTTACCCCGCAGGAGTTCATGGGCGAGGTGATTGGCGATCTCAGCGGTCGCCGCGGCAAGATTCTCGACATGGAAAATCGTGCCGGCGCGCAGGTCATCGAGGC
>PMOH01000488.1 GCA_003161515.1 Deltaproteobacteria bacterium | reverse complement strand
GGCACCTGGTACTGGAACCGCTACCCCGGCGCGCAGTGCGATATAGAATCGTACATCTATCTGCCGCTGCTCGAGGAGACCGGCTACATCCCGAAAGAGAAATATTCGTACGCGCCGGAAATTTTGGCGCACGCGCGGCGTATCGGCGAGCAATTCGATCTGTATCGCGACGCCTGCTTTCAGACGCAAATCAAGGCGCTCACCTGGAGCGAGGACGAATGCCGCTGGATCGTCACCACCAACCGCGGCGATCGGATGCGCGCGCGGTTCGTCGTGATGTCCAACGGGCCGTTGAATCGGCCGAAGCTCCCGGGGATTGAAGGCATCGACAGTTTCAAAGGGCACACCTTCCACACCAGCCGGTGGGATTACGGATACACCGGCGGGGATACCAACGGGAATTTGCACAAACTCGGCGACAAGCGCGTCGCGGTTATTGGCACCGGCGCGACGGCCGTCCAATGCGTCCCGTTCCTGGCGAAGTACGCGCAACAGCTGTTCGTATTCCAGCGCACCCCCTCCTCCATAGATGTCCGGGGCAATCGTCCGACCGATCCCGAGTGGGTGAAGACGCTGAAGCCGGGATGGCAGAAGCATCGCATGGAAAATTTCAACTCGCTGGTATCGGGCGGCTTCCAGGACCAGGATCTCGTCAACGACGGATGGACCGACATCATCCGCAACCTGGGAGGGCTGCTGATCGCGCGGAACAACACTAACTCCGCGATCTCGCCTGAAGAGATAATGCGCCTGGCGGAAATCGCGGATTTCAAAAAGATGAACCAGATTCGCGCGCGGGTGGATTCAATCGTGAAAGACAAGCGGACGGCGGAGGCGCTCAAGCCGTGGTACCGCCAGTTCTGCAAACGCCCGACGTTCAACGACGAGTATCTGCCCGCGTTCAACCGGCCCAACGTCACGCTGGTGGATACGATGGGCCGCGGCGTCGATCGCATCACGGAGAAGGGGCTGGTGTTCGACGGGGTCGAGTACGAGGCGGACTGCATCATCTTCGCGACCGGATTCGAAGTGGGCACGGCGTACACGAGGCGCGCGGCGTTCGACGTTTACGGGCGCGGCGGCAAAGCGCTCAGCGAGAATTGGGCGACGGGCATGAAAACCCTGCACGGCTTCTGCAGCGTGGGTTTCCCGAACTGCTTCCACATGGGCATCACGCAGAATGCGTTGACGGCGAACTTTCCACACATGCTCGAGGAGCAGTCGCGCCACATCGCCGAGCTGATTAAGCACGCAAAATCGCAAGAGGCGCGATGCATCGAGCCGACTGCCGAGGCCGAGGCTGAATGGGTCGCGACGATTAAAGAGAAGGCGATGAACAACCAGGATTTCCTGGAGGCGTGCACGCCCGGCTACTACAACAATGAGGGCAAGCCGGAAAAAGGCTTCGGCCTGGCGGGCGAACTATACGGCGGCGGCCCCGTCGAGTTCCACGAGCTGATCAAGCGGTGGCGCGAAGACGGGGAGATGAAGGGCCTGCGCTTTAGCTGAGGGGCCGGCGTACCTGGCAGCGGACGAATTGGTGGCGCCTCCGTGTGAACCACCTCGCCATCAAGGTAGTCCGAAAGTCATGGTGACTACGTGAGGAGGCTGTAGGCTTATGGAGAGGGTATCGGTCTTCGAGGCTCAACACCTAACGTCCATCGCGAAAGTCCTTGCGGATACCGAGCATGGGCTCACCGGTTCGCAGATCGGGTATTTGCTCCAAGACTGCGAGATACCCGACGTAGCACCTGATCAGACGAAGTGGAAACGCCTCTTCAACGCGTTTGTCGAGTACCAGAACAGACGCCACTTCGGTAACCACGTCGTCGTTTTCGTCAACAAAGCAATGAACCCGGTGCAATACACATCCTCTCCGCAGGCCTTTGCATTGCGGAGGGACCAGTTGAACGTCGTGCTTGCGTTCTCGGGGTTGTCAGTCGGTGACGATGGCAGAGTTCGGTGGGTACGACGCGCAACAGGCTTGGGCGAAGCCCTTCAGCGGGCAAGCCGCCTTCATGCTGCTCTGGTCTCGCGGGGCGTCCACGCCGATGTGCTCGAGTTCTGCAAGGCGGAGCTTCTCCAGGAGAACTATTTTCATGCCGTATTCGAAGCCATGAAGAGCATCGCAGCAAAGATCCGGCGTACATCGGGTCTGACTACCGATGGGGCGGAGTTGGTCAACCAGGCGTTCGCACTTGGTAAGGACTGCAGACCAATACTTGCGATCAACTTCCTGAAGACCGAGACAGACAGGGGCGAACAGAGAGGATTCGCGAACCTTCTGATTGGACTCTTCGGCACGATTAGGAACCCGGCCGCGCACAATCCGAAGATTGAGTGGCGTATGGCTGAACAGGACGCGCTGGACATCCTCACTACCGCCTCTTTGGTCCATCGTAAGCTGGATGCAGCCTACCGCTACGAGGCGGCACCTGCCCAAATCTAGTAGTCGTCCAAAATGAGAATGGTTAAGCAAAGGCCGCCGACAGACGGGACAACGGCTATGGATTGCGGAATATGCACGATCGCAATGCTAACGGGCCTTCCTTACGAGAAGATCTTGGCAGACGTGCCGCAATACAAGGAGACCAGCGACTTTGATTGGATGCGCTACGTGATCTCCCTCGGTTTTCAGGTCGACCAGGTTAACCAAAATGATCCTCCAGTAGGACCAAACCTCTATTGCGGAGTAATTACTGAACGGGACGGGAAGACCTTTGCTCATGCCCTGGCTGTTGACGAATCTGGTCGCATTTTCGATCCCTCCATTAATGCACCGGAGCCAGGTAAATTTACACTAAGGGAGTGTGTGGAGTACGGCACCTTCAGAATCCGTTACTGCTTCGCCGTTCGCGATAGACGTTTGATGTGAATCAGCTTTCGAAATCGGAATTGGACTAAGGACGGCCCCTGTCGAATTCCACGAACTAATCCGGAAATGGTGCTAAGTCGGCGAAAATGAAGGGCCTGCGATTCAGCTGAGGGCGCTCATCTGGCGTCGATTTGATCCCGCGAAAGCGGAGTACGCCTCATGCTCGGGGCTTCGGCGACAGCTGCATTATCGGGCGCACCTCGATGGTGCCGTGTTTCGCCATCGGGATTTTCGAGGCCAGCTCGACGGCCTCATCGATGTCGCGGGCTTCGATCAGAATGAATCCGCCTAACTGTTCTTTGGTCTCGGCGAAGGGACCGTCCATGATGGACAACTTGCCGTTGCGAACGCGTAGCGTCCTGGCCGTCTTCGCATGCTGCAAGGCGTCGGACACGATGTAGTGCCCGTTCCTGCGCAACTCTCCATCGTAAGCTATCGAGTCGCGGTCGAGCGTAGTGCCCTCGGCCGGGGTCAGACTCTCCATCGCTTTCGGTTCGACGTAAACCGCGCACAAATATCGCATAGGTCATTCTCCATAGCGCTCGAAGGTATCGCGCACTATCCAGTCGTCCGGTGACGACCAAGATCGACAATCACGCGCTGGTGCTGTTCGAGGACCCGCGGATCAAGCGAGGGCCGTATTGCACCACCATCCGAAACGGCCGGATTGCCCAGTAGAGCGGGAATAGCGCGCGCGGGAGCGGGATGAGTTCGTAGTCGCCCATCGTCGGCGCCAGCATCCGGCGGACGATGTAGTGGATGCGTGCGCGCGGTCCTTCGATTGAGCGGAGCGGAACCGCCCACGGATCAAGTTGCGTATCGCGTGAGGCTTGGTTGAAGAGTTGGATCGCGACGCGTCTGGCCAGGGCGCGCACGGCGCGGTCGTTGCGGGCTATCGCGACAATGTCTTCGGGAATCGGTGCGCCGGCCAGTTCGTGCGCGAGATAGATGCCGGTGAGGAAGATTCTGCGGCTGCCGAGCGCGGTCGCTTCGTCGAGTATCGCCATCAGATCGATTGCGGGCCGCGCGCGAATGGTTTCCGCGACGTCGCAGATCGAGCCGAGCTGGACCCATCCGTGCTTCGCTGCGTGAACGCAGATGAAGAGCAGCAAATCCTCGGGCGCGATCGCCGTCACACTTCCGAACTCGAGTTCGACGACCCGCGCGCGACGCCAGAAGAATTCCTCGTCGGGGGCGAAGCGGAAAGAGCGCGGTGTAATTTTCCAATGGACGTCGATTGCGCCCACCCCGCGGGCACCGAAGAAAGCGTCCTCGTATTCCTGAAAGTAGCCGGTCGCCAGGCCTTCGCGCCGGGTATGCGGCGACAAGTATCCTTCGGCGGTAAATATTTCGGCGATCCGCGGCAGGTCAGTCTGCCGCACTAAAATATCCAGATCGACGAACTGGCGCAGGTCGATCGACCCGTAAGCCATCGCGGCCAGCACCGGACCTTTGAAAGCAACCGCTGCGATGTTCGCCGCCT
>PMOH01000204.1 GCA_003161515.1 Deltaproteobacteria bacterium | reverse complement strand
GCGCATCTCGAGGAGCATCTGCACAAGCGCGTCATCGGCCAGGACGAAGCGGTGACCGCAGTTTCCGACGCTGTCATTCGCGCCCGCTCGGGCCTGAAGGATCCCAATCGCCCGATCGGGTCGTTCATTTTTCTCGGCCCCACCGGCGTAGGCAAGACCGAACTCGCGCGCGCGCTGGCCGAGTTCCTGTTCGACAGCGAAGCCGCGATGATCCGAATCGACATGTCGGAGTACATGGAGAAACACACGGTGTCGCGGCTGGTGGGCGCGCCGCCGGGATACGTGGGCTTCGACGAGGGCGGGCAACTGACGGAGGCCGTGCGTCGCCGCCCCTACTCGGTAATCCTGTTCGACGAGATCGAGAAAGCGCACGCCGACGTGTTCAACGTCCTGCTGCAATTGCTCGACGACGGCCGCCTCACCGACGGTCACGGACGCACGGTGGATTTTCGCAACACCGTCGTGATCATGACGTCGAATATCGCGAGCCAGATTATTCTCGGCTTCAAGGGACAGGACTACGAGAAGATGAAGGCCGAGGCGCTCGAAGTCTTGCGACAAAGTTTTCGCCCCGAGTTTCTCAACCGCGTCGATGAGGTCGTCGTGTTCCATCCGCTGACCCGCGACGAGCTGCGGCAGATTGTCGACGTCCAGCTCATCCGCCTGCGCCAGCGGCTCGAGGAACGTAAGATCGAGATCGAGTTGACCGACAAAGCGCGCGACTATTTGGCCGAGCGCGGCTACGATCCTTCGTACGGTGCGCGGCCGCTGAAGCGGCTGATCCAGCGCGAGCTGGAGACCGTGCTGGGGCGGAAGTTGCTGTCGGGCGAGATTCGCGACAATTCGCGAGTCATCGTCGATGCCGGCGCGCGAGGGCTGGAATTCTCCAGCAAACCGCTGGCCGATGCGGCCTAAATGGCTGTTTTAGCTATGAATTCACGGCTTTCGTAAATATTGCCGACACTCTTGCTTCGCTCAAAATAAGCATTACACTTTAGATAGTGTGATGCTCGCGTGATGACTCAATCAGCTTGGCTAATGTCCAAGGCAGGGTGGCACGCGGGCGAGGAATACATCAGGGTCGGGTGAATCCCGGCGTTAGAGGGTTTAAATCATGGCTAGTTCCGCAATCGATCGCCGAATCGCAGTCGCCGCTTCACACAAGCCGCGGTCGCGAATTGTTCTTCGCATCGCAATCGTTGCCGCGGCTGTAGCAGTCGCCGCGGCGCTCGCGATGCTGCCCGATCCCGCCAAGGCGGCGAGCAATCCCGTCGTGATCAAGATGGCCGACAAGCCGCCGTTCTATGCGCCGGAGAAAGTCGCGATAAAAGTCGGCGACACCGTGCAGTGGGTCAACGCCGGCCAAACGATTCATTCGGTCTCGACCAGTGCCGCGAATGCTCAGAACGCCAGCGACACTTCGATGCCGAAGGGCGCAGTCGCGTTCGACTCCGGCTTCATCCCACCTGGTGGCGACTACAGCTACACATTCACGGTGCCGGGGACCTATCGTTACTTTTGCCTTCCGCATGAGAAGGCGGGTATGGTCGGGATGATTGTGGTCAAGAAATAGCGCGAGGAGATTTTCAGAAACGTGATTGGCGGATCGACGAGGACAATTCGCGCGTCGCGATTGATGCTGGCGGTTGCGCTCGCGGTGGTAGTGCGGCCGGTGCCGGCGATTTGTTTTCCGTGGAGTATCGACATGTACCGCGGGCCGGAAATTCAGCCGTACGCCAAGGCGCCGCGCGTTACTCCTGCCGATACCATTCCCGTACATGGCGGTGAGCCGCCGATGAGCCTCGAGCAGGCGACGATCAAGATGCACAACCCGCTGCAGCCGTCGCCCGAAAATCTTGCCAAGGGCAAAGAGCAGTTCACTACCTACTGCGCGCCGTGTCACGGAAATTCGGCGCAGGGCAACGGTCCTGTCGCGCATATCCTCGCGAAGCCGCCGAAAAACCTGGTCTCGGGCACCAGCAAGGATCTCCCCGACGGCTACATCTATGGCGCGATTCGCGACGGCGTCTTGTCGATGCCGTCGTACGCCGAAGAAATGCCGGCCGAGCAGCGCTGGCAGGTCGTCATGTACATCCGATCGATGCAGGCTGAGGCTGCAAAGGCCAAGGTCGCCGGCAACTGACCTCGCGTTCCGTCGCGCTTTCCCACAATTGCATTTTGCGATCCGAAGGTGCTTTCGGTCGTCGATTTAAATCTGTTTAATCGATTGTCGATTGCGGACGCAGCGCGTCTAATGTAACCGATTCGGGTCAGGGTTTACGGAACCTTTCTCAGTCGGCGACGTATAGGTCATGGGCGACCTGGAACCCGGGAGTTCCGATGCGAACGACAGACCTCGGCAGTGCTCTGATACTTGCGACAGCGGCTATCGCGTTGGTCGCATCGATCGCGCGCGCCGCGGACGCTCCGCTTACTGAGTCGCAGCTTGTCGAAATTGCAGTCGAGGCGAATCCTGCGGTCAAGTCGGCGCGCTACCGATGGGATGCCGCCGTCCATTCGATCAAGCAGACCGTCGCGCCCAACGATCCCATTTTCACTTACACCAATAGCGACAGTGTGAAGAGTCCGGTCGGGCGCGCAGCGCTGCGCGAATTCAACTTCACCGAGACGTTTCAATTCCCGGGCAAAGCGCTCTATCAGCGCGACCAGGCCGTGCGGAGTGCCGAGATTGCTCATCTGATGCTCGTGGCGACGGTTCGCGACGTGCGCGCTGCGACCGAGACCGGCTACTTTCAGTTATTGCTCGACAACGCACTGTCGCAAGTCAACGCCGAGAACGTCCAGAATCTCGACCAGGTGGT
>PMOH01000212.1 GCA_003161515.1 Deltaproteobacteria bacterium | reverse complement strand
CAGTCTTGACACAGGCTTCCTTGATAGTTTGTTCGGCTGGCTCCTTGCCGAGGACTCAACCGCCCAAGGTGAGTCTCTTGAGGAACAACGACAAGTTGTTTTGGAGCTTTGGTCCTATGAGGCACAATATTGCGCTGAACACCGCCATGAAGATGGCGAGTACGATCTAGCCTACCAGTTCGGCTATAATGTTATTTTTAAGATGGCTTCCCTGGCAGCCATTGTTCCAGCAGAACACGCTCCTGAGATTTGGCGTAGAGTGCTCTCCCTCGGTCCTGACGCTCATAGCATAGTTGATCACTTCATAGCTGTTTGGTTTCTTCAACCCAATCAGGGATGCGAGCCAAAGGCCTTCTGCGCTCGTTGGCGCGAAATGCTGGAATTCGCGCTTGGAGCAAAGTGGACTGAAGCCCGCCGCTGGTTCTATGGTGAGCAGATGCTGCGACGACTGCTGGGGTTTGGCTCAGAGTTGATGTTGAGCAAGATTCCCGACGTTGGCGCGGTCATCTTGAGTATGCGTGACATTTACAAGGCGTGGGCAGATGCGCACTTGCCTAGAGAAGAGGAGAACATAGCTGAGTTCTCGTATTTCCTCGCAAGCGACGCTGGCGCGCCGCTACGGATCGACGGAATCCAATGGATCGCCGGGGCCCTTCGCGATGAGGCAAGCACGCGTCGTTGGCGCCGGAATGGCACAGGAGATAGTTTGGTTAATCTTCTGGACACAGCGCTCACGAAAGATACCACTGAGTTGTCCAAGAATCGAGAGGCTAGAGAAGCAGTTCTCGCGATAGCGGCATGTCTAGCCAATCGGCATATTGATGCGGCGCTAACGCTTCAGGAGCGTATCAAGCTTCTCAGGTAGCAATTTTCTAGGTCTGGCTATAGTTAGGGTCCTAAGGTTCTCGCGGAGAGTGTTGACTTAGGGTTGTATAAGTTCTACGCGCGCCTCTCTTCCTGCCTCTCGGCATCCTTCGGGTCCGTGGTCCAGATACTATGTTCCCGAACCGTCGGTGGAATTGGGCGCGGACTCGTGAAAGCTAAAGACGAAATTATGATGAGTCGCAACATCATTTCGGCCTGAGAACGTTCCTGAGCCGGTATGGCCAGCCTGCGAGATCGCTAACACGTAGCTGCCTGAAAAAGTCCGCTCGGTATCGCATGCCATTCCGCTGAAATCCAACTCCTGCAAGTCCTTAGGTGCAATTACGAATAGCGCGGCGTTGAACTGCTGGCATCCGTTCACAATCTGAAGGTCGATCGCCATTTCGAACTCGGCGTAGCCCGTGCCGATCAGATCGCCCGAAACGGAGCCCCTAGAACTAATGCAACTACAATCCAAACCGGGGCACGTCTCGTAGGTCGAAGTTCCGCATGGGTTTCCACTGACAGTCGGGTCCAGACTCGTGTACCTCAACAATTCACCCGATTCAGCGAACGCGAGACTTGACACCTGCGGAAATATGACCGCGAAGACGAGTCCGATCACGGCTGTCGTTGCGGCTTGAGTCACGTATCGTCGCTTCATTTTAACACTGGCCCGAACGTTAAGAATCCAAAGCCGAGAAAATTCAGCTTCTGCCCCTCCCCTTTCAGAAAGCTTGACGCGAGTATTACGTGCGCTAGAGGGGTATCGCCGCTCCCAAACTGTGATGGCGTGAATTCAAATATTTCATTTGGAAATTGCGCAACCCAAATGTCGCCACTTTGATCGAAAGCAATGCCAAACGGATCACAGAGTTTCAGGATCGAGCAGGGAGCCGGACCGCCCAAGGTGACCTTAGCGAGTGGATTGATCGTGCCGGTACCGGTCAAATCACCTGCTGCGAACATCTGAACCGCGCCGGGGTGATCACCGGACTGATAGCTCACCCAGATGTTGTTGGAAGTGTCGAAGGCCACGTCCCAGGCAGAGTCGAAGCTGGACGCCTGCAGTATGATTCGGGGAGTCTGCGAGCCGCCTTGGGACAGCTGTTGTGGCGTGAACTCGAAGACTTCGCCCGTTACGTCATCCGCCGCCCACAGATCGCCAGCGGCATCGAACGCGAGGCCCAGTAACTTTTGGAATGAACTCGACGTGAGTACTACGCTCGGCGCTGGACTCTGCTGCGAGAGTGACGTGGCCGTGTAGCCGATGATCGACGGAGCGTGGCCGTCGAAAACACCAGCATTCGTGATCCAAAGGTTGCCGCCACCGTCGAAGGCCAGCGCACTGGGGCAATGAAAGTCGCTGCTGGTGAGTTCCACCTTCGGCTTAACTCCGTTGAAGTGGCGGGCTGCGAGTTGACGCAATGCTGCAGCGCTGAACGCGGCTACGAGTCCATGGATTGAAGGTCCGATACCGCAGAATGGGATCCAGAGGTCTCCGGCCCCGTCAAACGCCAACTTCCCCGGCGCGCCGACTTGGGATTTCCCGGTATTCACCACACGCTGCGGTATTCCGGATTGCCGAAGCTGCCGGTGGACCAGTTCAGATACGAAGCCGGTAGTAGAATTCTCGTTGTTCGAGACCCATAGCGCTTGCAACGAGGTTGAAGAGAGTTCGGGTTCGCCTGCAGACGCGATACTCCGGCAGAACAGCGCGACCAGAATCAACAAGGAGACAACTCGGCAGTTCAGCAAGTTTCTTCGAGCCAATAGCGCCCCCCAATAAGTGGATCAAACGATTGCGGAATCGTGATCCGAAATTTCCGTTTTTGACGCCTTAGTGTGTGATACCATTAACTCGCCCCACTGTGCAGCACAAATGAACAGCGACGGTTGTGTCCGGACAGAAAGAAGGGAGCCAGTGCTCTGCGCCAGAAACCATAGATTTTAGCGTCCACCTACTTTGGCATAAGATACCCGCTGCCAACGAGCGCATCGCGTAACATCTTTTTTTTCTTCCCGCCCGAGAGCTTTCGCTGAAAGGCGATGCCCTGGCGAAAGACCTCTTTGGCAGAGGACTATATGGTGGATGGTACAAATACGTGCGACCCGCTCGCCGAAAATCTAAAGGAGGATTTGTAGGTGAACCTAGGATCATTCTCGCTTGTCGTTTCCGTCGGAATTCAGATGGCCCTTTGCTTTGTTCCTAGCACAGCGCGGGCAACTGAGGTTGACCTGGTATGCACGGTTACCCTCGACGCCACGCCTCATCCGACGTGGGTAGAGAGTTTCTCATTCGACACCACGGCGGTTTCCGCCACCTTGAGCAATGGGGGCGCGACCGGAAGGTTTTCGCTGCAGGTCACGCCCATTCAGTACTTTCTTAAGAGCGACCCTTCCACTATAGCAATTGACAGGCTTAGCGGATCTCTGTCACAAGAGGTTGCCGGAAGCCCTTTTGCCACCGGCATCTGTCGTGCGGCGGGCAAGAGGCTCTGAGAGTGACTGGCGCGGTTTCGTCGAGATCAAGACCGCGCTCTCGCGGCCTCGAAATCTGTGACACATCTCCGGAAGGGATGTCGGGCACGGCTACACCGACTTTCTCGCGCGCCATCATAGCCGAATCGCGCCGCGGAATCGGAAAGCGCACTCCGAGAAGTCCCGCGCCGGTGGTTCCGGGGTGTGTAGATGGGCGTTCGGGGCGAGGAGTGGGGGGAGACTATGATCCTTGTAAGCGAGGCCTCCCCTAGAGTCCGCTTTCCCCGCTCAGGCTGGGATGGCGCGAAGGGCACCGGCTCGATTCTCGACAGAGAGAATCGAGCATAAATCAGCTGCCGACGGCCGAATCGAAGCTTCTCCGGTGCCCTCAGGTCGGACAAAGTTCGCGAACATGCGCGGTACTTTCGATCTTTCCTGCAGAGAACCCGAAAATCGAGGACTGCTTGGCGGAGAGGGGGGGATTCGAACCCCCGAGACCCTTTCGAGTCTACACGCGTTCCAGGCGTGCGCCTTAAACCGGGCTCGGCCACCTCTCCGCGCAAACCGCGATTATGCATCACGCAATCGCGCGGAGCCACTGGACCGCTACTCGCTTGATCGCGGCTCATCGGCCAGACTAAACAAGTCATTCAGGAGCCAGTCGCATAGACGGCTCACTAGTGGAGAACGCCTCGATGCTGCATACGCCGATTTGCGATTATTTTGGAATCAAGTATCCGATTCTGCTCGCCGGGATGGGCGGCGTCGCGATGCATAAGCTGGTCGCCGCGGTGTCCAACGCCGGCGGCCTCGGCGTGATTGGCGCCGCGTCGCTGAGTCCCGAGGATCTGCGCACCGAAATCCGCGCGACTCGCGAGCTGACTGACAAGCCGTTCGCCGTCGATTTGCTCGCGCCAATTCCCGACATGATGCGCCCGCACGTGCCGGTGATGATCGAAGAAAAGGTCAAGGTGTTCGTCGCCGGGCTTTCGGTGCCGCAAGAATTCGTCAAGGTGATGCACGACAACGGAATGAAGATCGTCGTGATGTGCGGGAAGGTACATCATGGGGTCAAGTCCCAGGATGCGGGCGCCGACGTGGTCGTCGCGCAAGGCACCGAGGCGGGCGGGCATACCGGCGAGATCGGGATGCTCTCGCTGGTGCCGCAGATGATCGACGCGGTGAAGCTGCCGGTGCTCGCGGCAGGTGGAATCGCCGACGGACGGCAGATCGCGGCGGCGCTCACAGTCGGTGCGCAAGGCGTCGTGATCGGCACGCGCTTTATCGCAACGCCCGAGGCGCA
>PMOH01000259.1 GCA_003161515.1 Deltaproteobacteria bacterium | reverse complement strand
ACCTTGCGCCAGTATCCCCACGGATTGTGCACCAGTTCCAGCTTCATCCCGTCGGGATCGGCGAAAAACACCGCGTAGTAATTTTCTCCATAGTGCGGATACTCGGCTGGAGCGTCGAGTATCTGGACCTTTTCGCGCCGCAAGAAATCGTGGAACGCGTCGATGTCGGCACGCGACCGCGTTCGAAGCGCCAAGTGATGCAAACCGACGCGATACCGATCGAACTGCGCGTCGCGATGCACCCCGGAAGCCTCCCGAATCGCAATCGTCATCTGCGGATTCGCCCAGTGTATATAGTCGTCGCCTTCGAATTTCCGAAAGCCCAGTTCCCCTAATACCTTGTCGTAGAACGCGCGCGACCGCGTGACATCGTTCACCGTCAGATCGATATGCTCGACGCCCAATACTTCGATTGCCATAGATAGGGCCTCCCTTTCAGCCGCGACGCTCTTGTTCGAGAAAGTCGCGCGCGCGATAAAGCGCGACGATCGATTTCGCATCGACGATGTCGCCGCGCCGAATCATCGCGAACGTCTCGTCGAACGGCACCCGGCTGACTGAGATCACTTCGTCGTGATCGAGCGTGCCCGATCCCTCCGACAACTCCCGCGCCAGGTACAGCTCGATTCGCTCGTCGCAAAAACTCGGCACCGTGATGATCGATCCGAGATGGTCCCATCGCGCCGCCGCGACGCTCGCTTCCTCGCCTAGTTCACGCCGCGCACATGTGAGCGGGTCCTCGCCCGCGTTGCGGCATCCCGCGGGAATCTCGCGCATCCAGCCGCCGATCGTGTGACGATATTGCCGCAGCATCGCAACCGTCATGTCGGGGTACAGCGCGACGATCGCACTCGCCCCCGGATGTCTGATGACGGGAAGATCGACCTGCACGCCCGAGGGCAGCGTCGCGCTTTCGACGCCGAAATCAACCACACCCAGTTTCAGCACGGGACGACGAGTTGAAGCCATTGTGAATCCACAATGTGCGCGCCGCACGAGTCACGCAAGCGCGCCAATTGCGGCAGATGCGCGAACCGGCGATTATCTCAGCTAGCAACATGAGCCGCCTGCGAATCCCTATCTACTTCGACTACGCCTCGACCCTTTGCTATATCGCGTGGCGAATCGTCACCCCGCTCGAAGACGAACTCGGCTTCGAGGCTCTCTGGAAGGGCGTGCCGATCGCGACGCGCGACTTTCGCGCCAAGCCCGGCCGCGTGCTGGGCGAGCGCGAGCGGCAGAAAGTTCTGTTCGTCGCGGCGGAGACCGGCGTGCGCGTCGCGCCGCCGTCGAGCTGGATCGATTCGATACCCGCGCTGCAAGGATCGGAAGTCGCGCGCGACGCCGGCCTCTTCAAGGCGTATCACGACGCAGTCTTTAGCGCCGCGTTCGACGACGGCGCTGATATCGCCGATCCCAAAGTGCTCGACGCGATCGCGGCCCGCGCCGGCCTCGATTGCCTGAAGTTCCGCGAGACCCTCGACCGCGGTGCGATGGCCGCGCGACTCGACGATCACAAGCGCGAGGCCGACGAGTTTTCCGCGCTCGGCTACCCGACCTTCATCCTCGGCGACTTTCCGATGATTGGAATACAGCCCGTCGAATCGATGCGCTTGCTGCTCGGCCGTTTCATCCGCCAGCGCGCCGAAGAGCCGCAAGCCTAGCTACGCCTGCGCCGAAAGCATCATAAACGTCGGGCGCCGGCTTTCCTGCCGAAGGTCGGGACGCTCACGGATTGCGTCGGCCGTGGCCTCGGGCTCGAGCAACCGCGCAATCGTAAAGCCCTTGTCTATCAACGTATTCACGTAGGTCTCAACCGATCGATGGTACTTGATGACGTCGTCGGCGATCCATTGCGTGTGGCGAATCCCGTCGAACTTGTAGTTGTCGATCGCCCAATGTTGACCTTCATCCTTGCCGGCGAGGTACGCGCCGACCGGATACGCAGTTACCATCGGATGCTCGACGGAAAACACGAACGCGCCGCCATTGACCAGCCACGACTTTACGTTCGCGCAGATCGAGTCGTAACCCTCGACATAATGGAGTGCGAGCGAGCTGACGACGACGTCGAAGGTAGCCGGCGCGAACTTTAGATCTTCAAGCGCGGACTGCACGTAGCTGATCTTCGGGTCGGCAGTATCCTCGCGCGCCTTCGCCAGCATCCTGGTCGAAATATCGACCCCAACCACGCTCGTGGCGCCTTCTTCGATCGCATAACGGCACAGCTTGCCGAAGCCGCACCCGAGATCGAGCACGCGTTTGTCGGTAAGCGGCGGCAACAGCGACCGCATCGCAGGCTGGTCCACCGCCATATTGAGCCCGCTCTCATGGCGGCGCAGTTGACTGTAGCCCTCGAAGAATCGCGGGTCGTCGTATATGTTCTGCTTCATCGAACGCGGCAAATCTCAGCGCGCGAGGAACACCGGGCACGGCGAGTTGCGCAGCACGTACTCGGTCGTCGATCCCAGCACCATCTCGATTATCCTGCTGTGCCCGTAGGCGCCGATGAACAGCATGTCCGCATCGTGCTCCTTCAGGAACTTCACGATTTCCTCGTTGGCGTGTCCCTGTAGCAGCTTGAAATCGGCCTTGGGCGTGTAGTTTTCAAAATAAGTGCGCGCCTCCGCGAGGGTCCGCTCGCCCAGTTTTGGATCGCGCGCGCAGGTGATGACCGTGATCGGAACGCCGAGGCCGCTGGCGATTTCCGCCGCCGACCGCATCGCTCGCGACGCGCGTTCGCTGCCGTCATACGCCAGCACCGGCCGCTTAACCTCGCGAAATTTATTCGGCGAGATGAACAGTTGCCGCGGAGATTTGCGCGCCACGCTCTCCGCCGTCGATCCCAGCAGCCCGGTCGAGAATTTTTCGTTGACTCCGCGATGGCCGATCATCACCAGGTCAGCACTGCGCGCCCGATCGCAAATCTGGTTGGCGACGATCCCCATGTCGAGCACCGTCTCGACCGCCAGGTTCTCGCGCTTGGCCGCGGCGGCAAATTCGTCGAGCACGCCACGGCCGCGGGCGGTCAGCACCTCGCGCATTTTCGACGAGAAATCCAGATATGGTTCCAGCCCGAGCGAACCTGATATATCATGGAAAAACGAGCCTTCGATCGACACGATATCGACCACATGCAATCCAATCAGCGACGCATTGAAAATTCGCCCGAAATAGAACCCGTACTGTTGCGCGTTTTTGGAATGCTCGGAGGTGTCGATGCCGATGAGGATCTTCTTGATCAAACCAGTTACCTCCGCGTCAATTATCGCGATAACATGCCGCGTGGCTGGGTCTCAAGAGGGCGCGGCGACGCAACCGAAATCGATTGCGCAGGGATGCAGCTGAAATGAGCGAACTTAGCGAAGCGCGGATGATGAGAATCGTGGACGAGCTCGCCGAAGCTGCGCAGCGCGTCGGGCTCGAAGTCCGTCGCGAAAAGATCATGCGCGAAATCGGCTACCGCACCCGCGGCGGCGCATGCCGCCTGCGCGACAAGAACCTGGTCATCATCGATCGCGATCAGCCCGCGGCCGAACAGCTCGAAGTGATCGCCGAGGCGTTGCGCTCGCGCGACCTCGAATCCTTATATCTGTCCCCGGCGGCTCGCCGCGTCGTCCATCTGGGAGAGCCTACATCCTGAGTGCCGAGATGCCGCGCTTGGGCGAAACCGCGACGGCTGGACACACCGTTATCGATCGCAAACCCGCGATCAGCGCGGAACAGCGGATGCTCACCTTCCATGCCCGCCTGAAAGAGCGCGGCCTCAAGTCCACCGGCCAGCGCGACGACATCGCGCGCGTGTTTTTCGATCACGGTCATCACATCAGCGCCGAGGAGTTGTACGCCGAGGTCAAGAAGATCAACCCGCACGTCGGCTATGCGACGATTTACCGCACCCTGCGCCTGCTCAAGGAATGCGCTCTGTTGTACGAGCGCCACTTCGACGAAGGCCAGGCGCGCTACGAAGCGGTCGGCGAGCGCCATCACGATCATTTCATCTGCGAGCGATGCGGCCGGATCATCGAATTCGAAAACGCCGCGATCGAGCGCATGCAAAATATCGTCGCCCGCGACCTCGGCGTAACCCTGACCCGCCACAAGATGGAACTGTACGGAATCTGCCACGACTGCCACGCTCAACAGCAAGGCATGTAGTCGCAGACACGCCGCGACGTTAGAACTAGGGACCGGAAGCAGTGCCGGTCAAAACCAAAAAAGAAGCGCTCGATTTCGTCAAGCGTCACGGCGCGGTGCTCGAATCCGCCAAGGGCACTATCCCGAGTCTCGCGCATGCGATCGCGGGCGAACCGATTCGCGGCAGTTGGTGGGGCCATCCGAAAGGCAATCAGATCTACATGCTGCTCAACGACGTTTCCGATTCCCCCGACGTCGTGCGATGCCGTCTGGCGGACGGTAAGATCACCCTGGTGCATCGTCGGCTATGGCCGGCGCTCGTAAAGATGGCGTCTGCCTTCGATTCGGATCGTTTGTCCGCGGTTCGCGAGGAACACACCGCGACTGGCGCGCATCGAATGACTACTATCAAATTTCCCGACTGGGTATCCGATGACGTCCATGCGGCTGCAAAATCCATTTCCGTCGCAGAGGCGGAAGAGCAGTTGAGTTCGCTAATAACTAATCGCACAGCACGCAAGTCGGAGGCACGGCGATGATCAAAGCGCGCGGATTGAGGCACATCAATCTTAACGTGAGGGACGTCGGTCGCTCGCTCAAGTTCTACCAGGAAGCGTTCGGTCTCGAGGTTAAATTCTGGGAAGGGAAAAAACTGGTCTTCATTCATTCGCCCGGCGTGAACGAAACAATCACTCTGTGCCAGGCCAAGCCGGACGATCCCGTCGGCGGAGGCGGCGTTTCGCATTTCGGGTTCTCGATCCCCAAAAACAGTCTCGATGAGATGGTGCGTCAGATCGAAAATGCCGGCGGCAAGCTGCAAAGCCGCGGCCAACATGCGCCCGGCGTTCCTTACGCTTACCTCACCGATCCCGACGGCTATGTGATCGAGCTGGGGAATTCGTAATGAAGCACGCCGGACCCGACGCGCTCGACCAACTCGAGCCGATCCTCGAGGAAATTCGGCGGCTCGACGGGCTCAAGGAAAAAAAGCGCGGGTCGTTCTACTGCCGCTCCAGCGGCTTCCTGCATTTCCACGAAGACCCGGCGGGATTTTTTGCCGACATGAAAGTTGGCGACGACTACCAGCGCTTCCCGATCAATTCGAAGACTCAAACCCAGACTTTTTTGCGACGTGCCGCAGCCGCGCTCAATGCCGTGAAGAACGGTCGCTAGTCCTTCGTCTGGATGGCCGCAGATCAGCCGCCGCCCGCGGCACCGCCTCGGGGCCCGCGCGATGCCGAAACTTCATGTCGTTGCCGCAATGCGGACAGTTGACGTCGTTGTACTTCACGACGCGTCCGCAGAACGGGCACTTGTAGCGGTTTCGTGCGATCCAATAGAAGAACGCCGCCGTCACCGCGACCATCAGCAAGCCGACTATTGTTTGCCGCACGAAACTTCTCCGTACCAGGTCAGAGCATCGGCACCACTGGACAATATGCGGCGCTGAAAATCGCGTGCCCGCTGAGCGCCGCCTGAATCAATTGGATCACCGGCTCGACGATCCGCGCCGCCGGACGCTGCGTCAACAACGCGGACATTTTTCCGCTCGATAACGATTGCAGCAGTCCGGGCTGCTCGGGAAGTTCGATGATCCCCACCGGCTGATCGGGTGCGAGGCGCGCCAGTCCTTTCGCCGCCGCTATCGCCTCGTCGAGTCCTCCGAGCGAATCGACCAGCTTCAGCGGGAGTGCCTGTTCGCCGGTCCACACCCGTCCCTGCGCAACCACGTCGGCCTGTTCAACCGTGATGTGGCGGCCGTCCGCGACCAGTTTCAGGAAGTACTGGTAGTCGCGCGCGATGTCGTCCTGGAACTGCTTGTATTGCCCCGGCGTAAAGTCGGTCCACATGTCGAACATCCCGACGTTCGCGCCGCGGCTCACCGCGTCGGTGTTCGTGTAGATCTTCTGCGCGGCGGGCGTGATGTTGAACTTGCCGCCGAGCACGCCAATCGATCCGGTGATCGTGCCGGGCTCCGCGATAATCTTCGCCGCAGGAATCGAAATCAGGTATCCGCCCGACGCCGCATAGCCTGACATGCTGACCACGACCGGTTTTTTCTTCGCCGTCAGCTCAACCTCGCGGCCGATCAGTTCCGACGCGAGCATCGAACCGCCCGGCGAATCGACCCGCAGGATCACGGCGCGCACGTCGTCGTCCTCGCGCGCGGATTTGAACGCTTCCGCCATGTCGTCGGAAGTCATCCCGGTCGAGTCGGGACCTGAAAATGGACTGAACCCTTCGCCGGTGCGCTGGATCTCTCCATCGCCGTAAATCACCGCGATTTGATCGCCACTCAGACCGGAAAGGAGCTTCGGCCGCGCGTAGCTGGTGTAATCAACGACCTTGTGAA
>PMOH01000508.1 GCA_003161515.1 Deltaproteobacteria bacterium | reverse complement strand
AAATCGCAGCTCGTGCCGCCGCCGCCTTTGCTGGTAGTGACCGGCGGACCCAGCTCCTGCGTAATGGAGGAGCGGCTGTCACCGGGATGGAACTTCGCCAATTCGACGGGCGTTGGACGCGTCGCCTCCATGTAAACGGAGCAGCCGGAGACAAAGCACAGGACGAAAAGTATGTGCCTGAGACGTAGAGACATATCCGCGAACCCCTTTTCTAGTGGTTGCTCGAGTCTGCCGGCGCATTGGAGCCATCGGACGCGACTGTGCCGACGCATACATAGGACGGTACATAACCGAAACTGAAAAGAGTCAGCATAAGTTGCCGGCTGTGCTCGAGCATCGTGACGTCCGCCTGCGCGAGTTCATCCAGGCGGGATTGGCATGCGTCGAGACCGCGGGCGGCAGCCGTCACGATCTTCTGATGATGAGTAGGATCGTCCTGAACCCCCTCCCAGGTGCTGCACCCCATCAAACAGCAGAGCGAGAGAGACAGAATCAGGACTCGCATTTCCGCCACAGGTTGACAGAAGTGTAACTGCCGGACAACAGCGCAATCGGCGAATTGGCGAGAGCGGTTGGAAAGCACGAAGGCCCGATCGCGCTTTCGCGATCGGGCCTTCGATTCGAATTGCGTAGCTGCTATTTCGCGAGCTCGGTTGCGCGCGTCTCGCGGATTACCGTCACCCGAATCTGGCCCGGGTACGTCATGTCCGTTTCGATTTTGCGCGCGACGTCGCGCGCCAGCATCGACGTGTCCTCGTCCGAGATCTGGCTCGGCTCGACGATCACGCGCATCTCGCGTCCCGCCTGCACGGCGAAGCATTTCTCGACGCCCTTGAACGACTTCGCGATGCTTTCGAGATCCTCGAGTCGTTTGACGTAGCTCTCGAGCACCTCGCGACGCGCTCCCGGCCGCGCGCCTGAGAGCGCATCGGCCGCATCGACCAGCGGTGCAAGAATCGTCTCGGCTTTGACTTCCTCATGATGCGCCGCGATCGCGTTTACGATCTTCGCCGACTCGCCGTATTTGCGCGCGATCTCGCCGCCGATCAACGCGTGCGATCCTTCGACCTCATGCGTCAGCGCCTTGCCGATATCGTGCAGCAGCGCGGCGCGACGAGCCTGCTTTTCGTTGAGGCCCAGCTCGGCCGCCATCGCACCGCAGATGAACGCGGCTTCGATCGAATGCATCAACACGTTCTGCGCGTAGCTGTAACGAAACTTGAGCATCCCGAGCAGCTTGACCAGTTCGGGATGGATTCCGTGCACGCCGACTTCGATGATCGCGCGCTGACCGGCCTCACGAATCGATTCCTCGACCAGCTGCTCGGCCTTGCGCACGACTTCCTCGATCCGGCCTGGATGAATGCGCCCGTCCGAGATGAGCTGCATCAGCGCGACGCGCGCGATCTCGCGGCGAATCGGGTTGTGGCAGGAAATCACGACCGCCTCCGGAGTGTCGTCGATAATGATATCGACGCCGGTGGCTGCCTCGATCGCGCGGATGTTGCGGCCTTCGCGGCCGATGATGCGGCCCTTCATCTCGTCGTTGGGCAGCGCGATTACCGAGACCGTGCGCTCGGCAACGAACTCGCCCGCCAGCCGCTCGATCGCGATCGCGACGACTCGCTTGGCGCGGCGATCAGCCTCCTCGCGCGCCTCTTCCTCGACGATTCGAATGTGCTTGGCGGCGTCAGTGCGCGCCGATCCGATCATCTCGTCCATCAGCGAGCGCTTGGCTTCCTCGCGCGTGAGGCCGGCGACGGCTTCGAGCTTGGTCCGAGCCTCGTCGATATGCGCCTGCAGTACTTCTTCCTTGTCGGTGAGACTTTTCTCACGCGCACGCAGACTTTGATCGCGCCGATTCAGATCGGCTTCGCGCCGCTCGAATGCTTCCTGGCGCTTTTCGAAAGTCTCCTCGCGTGCTTCGAGTTTCTGCTCGATCGCGGCAATCTCGCGCCTGCGATCGCGCATCTCGCGTTCGGCGTCGGCCTTCGCGCCGACCACCATGTCCTTTGCCTTTAGTTCAGCCTCCTTTACTACTAGCTGGCTCTTTGTTTGAGCCTCCTTGGTTATTGTTTCGGCCTGAGCGCGCGCGGCCTCCAGGTTAACGGCGTCGTTACGCTGTTTCGTTATTCCCCAAATGAAAAAGACCGCGCCACCAACTATGAATCCCAGGATTGCCATGATTAGAGCCACCCGGGTTTACCTCCTTCGTCCGTATTCGGCGTGCTGGCAGTGGCGCTTCGCAGGCACGATGAATCGCGGACTCGGTCACGATGAAGTTAAGCCGCCGGTCGAGCCCCGTCTCGGGGATTCGATCGAGCAGCTGGAATGAATAGGCGAGCCCCACAGTGATCGCTTCGCCGCCGAGTTGGCCGATGAAACGATCATAATGACCCCCGCCACGGCCCAGCCGCTGCCCTTCGAGTCCGAAGGCAACGCCGGGAACACACACGAGAATTTTCGCGAAACTTTTGCGGTCGAGAACTTCCGCCGACGCGAGCGGCTCGAGGATTCCATACGCACCGCAGGCAAGCTCGGCGCGATCGCGAACGCGTCGCGCGACTATCGTGCCATTCGCAGTATCGACCTGCGGATAGAAAACAGCGCGTCCCGACGCGAGCGCGTCGGACAATATGCGGTCAGTTGAAACTTCGTTGCCGGTTGCGGCGTATAGAACAACTGCGGACGCGTCGCGATATGCCTCGCTCGCGAGCACCCGGCGCTCGACGATTTCCGACATCGCCGCCGCACGCTCACCGGGGAGCGCGGCGCGGCATGCGATCATGATCGCGCGAAGATTTTTCTTTTCGTCCGCCACAGTCGTTGCCATGGCGGGAGCGGGTTTAACTGCCGATTGCGCCGTTTCGTTCTTCGTTCCCGTCACGCGCGCGTGTCGTTGTCATTCTCGAACCGGCTGACAGCCGGCCTGTATCCGCGAAACGTTGCGTCGCGAAAGCCTTGGATGCGGTCGAAAAATATCGCACGGGCCTCATTCCTGTAAGCACCGCGTTTAGGCTGCTCTCGAGATCCACAATTCCAAATCCCGCCCCCGTCAGAAATCGGTCACCTCTCGGATGCCGCGCGCCGTGACGACGATTCAAGTTCATCGTTATTCGCCGTCGATCGCCGCGGACAGCCGTTTATTCATCGCCGCAATTCGATCCACCAGCTCTTGATGCTCGCGACGCAGGTGTTCGAGCTCCTCGGCGAAATTTAACGCAGCCAGGATTGCCAGGTTCACGGAATTGATGGTCTGGCTCCCGGCGCGGATATCCTTAATCTTCTCGTCCACCGTCTCGGCCAGGGATTTGACCCAGTCGTCGCCCGCCTCGCTGGCGACAGTCAGGCTTTGTCCCATGATCTGGACGTTGACGCCCTTCATTCTCTATTCAACTCTATCCAAGATCGATCCCGTCGAAGCGGGTGAGGATTTTTTCGATCCGCGTGCGCACATCGTTGCGCTCATTTTCATGCTGCTGGCGCTCGGTGGTCAGCTGCTTCACCATACCGGACGCGTCGGCATAGCGTTTTTCCATTTCGGCAAGTTTCTGCGCGAGTTGTTCGTTTTCCTTGCGCAACTGATGGATACGCGCAACGGAAGCTTGAATTCGTTCGTCTAGTTGCTTTAAGACATCTATGGCCATGAGAGGAAATCTTCTACCTTTAGTTTAAATTTCGATAAACTACGCTGTCAAGCCGCATAAGAGCCGCTGGAACTCTGCTCCCCTGCTTCGTCAGATGCAAACAGGGCGTCAACAAACTCGCGCGCGTCGAACTCGCGCAGGTCCTCGAGCGCCTCGCCCAGTCCCACAAACCGCACCGGAATTTTGAGCCGCTCCGCCACCGCGACCACCACCCCGCCCTTGGCCGTGCTGTCGAGCTTGGCCAGCACCACTCCAGTCAGCGGCACCGCGTCGCGAAAAACCGCGGCCTGGCTGAGCGCATTCTGACCGGTGTTGGCGTCGAGCACCAGCCAGGTCTCATGCGGCGCGCCGGGCAACTCGCGCGCGACGACGCGCGCAATTTTCTTGAGCTCCTCCATCAAATTAACTTTGGTCTGAAGGCGTCCGGCCGTATCGATCAGCACGGTGCTGGCCTTGCGCGCGACCGCGGCTTTGACCGCGTCGAAAGCGACCGCGGCGGGATCCGAGCCTTGCGATTGCTTGATGATGTCGGCGCCGGCGCGATCGCACCACACTTCGAGCTGCTCGATTGCCGCCGCACGAAACGTATCCGCCGCCGCGACGATCACACTGCCGCGCTCACGCTTGAGCCGCGCTGCGAGTTTCGCGACCGTCGTAGTTTTGCCGACACCGTTCACGCCGACCAGCATGATTACCAGCGGCGAGTCGCCGGAGTCGGCGGGCGCGCGATCCGCGGACATCATAATCGTGGCGATCTCGGCTTTGAGCGCGTCGCGAATCGCGTCGGGGCGATTGTCGTTGCCCAGCTTCGCGCGCACCGCGGCGGAAATCTTCATGCTCGCCTCGACCCCAACGTCGGCGGCGATCAGAGCTTCCTCGAGGCCTTCATATATGTCGTCGATCTTCGCGCTGCCGGTCAGCGCAGCCCGGATGCGCGCGAGAAAGTTTTCGCGCGTCTTGCGGAGTCCCAGTCCGATTCGGACAGGTTCGCGAACAGTCGGCGGCGGCGCGACATAAGGTTCCGGCTCGGGCTCAGCAATAGTAACCGGCTCGATGATCTCGGATGTCGGCTCAGGCGCGAGCTCCGGCGGCGATAATAGCTCTGGTTGCGGCGCAGCCTCGATTTCCGGGTGCGTCGGACGTGAGGGAAGCGCCTTGCGCAGACTCCATTGGATCAGGACTCCAATGAAAATGAGACCCGCACCGGTGCCTGCGGCAATAGTCAGAATAAAAGCGATAGCGAAGGGGCTCACAGGTTGATCGTCCCGGGGAAATAAATCCTGAAGAATCTTCGATGGAAAGAATAACAGTAGCGGTGTTGTTCGGAAACCCGGAGCCGGGATTCTTCGCTCCGCTCTGAATCACACAAAGAACTGAATGACACAGGGAAAAGAACCTCAGAGCAAAATGGCGTCCTCGCCATTTTGCGATTTCTTCTCACTGGGTGCAGGGCTCAGCCCTGCCGAAGGAAGTGTGAAACCCACCGCGGGTTTCACATTCGATTACGTTCCTCGCTATAAGGAACGATAGGAGAATTATGAAATGGCCAAGCTGAAGGGCAAGGTGGCAATTGTAACTGGCGCGAGTCGCGGGATTGGCAAGGCGATCGCGGACTTGTTCGCCAAGGAAGGCGCGAAGGTCGTATGCTCGGCGCGGACGCTCAAAGAAGGCGAGCATCCGCTGGAAGGATCGCTCGAAACGACTGTCGCAGGGATCAAGAAAGCCGGTGGCGAGGCCGAGGCGGTCACCTGCGACGTCTCGTCGGAAGCGGACTGCGAGAAACTGGTCGAGGAAACGCACCGCCTCTACGGACCGGTTGACGTGTTGGTGAACAACGCGGCGCTGACCTACTTCATCCCGGTCAGGGATTTCCCGCCGAAGCGCTGGATGCGATCGTTCGCGGTAAACCTCCACGGCCCGTTTATGCTGAGTCATCTCGTGCTCCAGGACATGGTCCCGCGCAAGTCGGGATCGATCGTCAACATCTCGTCGGGCGCGGCGATCGGACCCGGCCGCGGACCGTACAAGGCGGCGACGGTGTTTCGCGGCGGCGTATGCTACGGCGCGGAGAAAGCGGCGCTCGAGCGGTTCACCCAGGGACTCGCCGAGGAAGTTTACGACGACAACATTTCAGTGACGTGCGTATCGCCGTCGCAAGTCGTCGCGACTCCCGGCACGGTGCATCACCATCTCGTTACAGGCCCGGACGATCCCACCGGCGAGCCGGTCGAATGGATGGCGCAATCGGCGCTCATCCTCGCGACCGAACCGCTCGACAAGGTGACGGGACTAGTGACCTACAGCCAGCCACTGCTCAAGCAGTTCGGCGTGATCGAGAAGGGCGTCGGGATCGGATTCGATCGCAAAGGCAGCGGCTACAGTTTGATCTAGCCGCGCGCGCGATTTTCAGCTCCAAAAGAAAGAGGCGGCGATCATCTGATCGCCGCCCCTTTTTATTCCAACTCTACGCGGCTTGTGGTATTCGCAGTGAAATAATTCGCGAGACGCCGGGGCGGTCCATCGTCACGCCGTGAATCTGGTCGGCGCGCTGCATCGTGCGCTGATTGTGCGTGATCACGATGAACTGCGAGCGGGTTTTCAGCTCGGACACCAGGGTTGTGAAGGCGGCCAGGCTGAACTCGTCGAGCGGGGCGTCAACTTCGTCCATCACGCAGAACGGGCTGGGGTTGAGCAGGAACAGCGAAAAGATCAGCGCCATCGCGGACAGCGCTTTCTCGCCGCCTGACAGCAGGCCTATTTCTTTGACCTTCTTGCCGGGCGGCTGCACGAGGACGTTGACGCCCGCTTCGAGCACGTCGCCATCGTCGGTCAACTCGAGCCGGCCCTTGCCGCCGCGGAGCAGCTTGGGGAACAGCTCGGCAAAGTTTTTGGCGGCGCCTTCGAAGGTTTCGGCGAAGCGTTTGCGCGCCTCGCGATTCAGATGCGTGATCGTTTTGGTCAGATCGTCGAGCGCGCTTTGCAGGTCGGCGCGTTCGGTGCCGAGGACGCCTGCGCGTTCCTCGAGTTCCTTGACTTCGCTGTCGGCGGCCAGGTTCACCTCGCCGATTCGTTCCATCTTGGCGCGCAGCTCGACGATTCGCGCGTCGTCTTCGGCGGCGATTCTGCCGTCGAGTGCGGGAACTATCTCGTCCGCCATCGCGTCGAACTCGTCGCCGAATTTTTCGATGAAGGCACGCGCCAATTCTTCGCTGAGCGCGCGGGCGCGTTCGCGTTTGAGGGCGCATTCGTTCGCGTCGGCTTCCAGAGCGGTCAGCGCTTCCTGGGCGTGCTTGAAATCCGCGCGGCGCCCTTCCAGCTCGTGCTCGGACGCGTCGCATTGCGCGCGAAGGCGCAAGAGTTCGGCTTCCAGTTCGGTTTCGCGAGCTTGCGCGGCGGCATCTTGAGTGGTGAGAGTTTCGAGTTCACGCTCGAAGTCGGCGCGTTCGGTATGCGAGCGTTCCAAGGTCGCGCGATGCTCGTCGATTTGCGCTTCGAACGAGTCGGCTTCGCGCTGGGCGTGGGCGAGTTCGCTTTCCAGTGCGCCGAGGTGAGACTTGCGCGCTTCGACTTTGGAAGCGACTTCGAGCATCACGGCGCCGATTTCTTCGGCTGCGGTGCGCAGCGTCGCGATCTCGGTAGCCATTACGCTCAGCCGGGCGCGCGCTTCCTGCTCGATCTTCGCCAGCTCTTCGAGGCGTGCGTTCGAAGTGATCACCAACTCCGCGAGCTCATTCAAGCGGCGGCGCGAATTGCCGCCGTGGGCTTCCGCGAGCGCGACTGACTGCTCGGCGCGCGCGAGACTGCTGCGGCGTTCGTTGGCATTTCGCTCGGCTTCGCGCGCGTTGCCGCGGCCATTCTCGAGCTCGGCGTCGGCGCGCTCGCGCTCGGCGCGGACTGACGCGAATTGGCCAACGCGGGTGCGATGCTCTTCTTCGGCGCGTGCCAATTCACGCGTCTCGGCTTCGATTGCAGCGAGATCCACATTGGCGTGGCTGTCTT
This sequence comes from Deltaproteobacteria bacterium, assembly GCA_003161515.1. Taxonomy (GTDB): domain Bacteria; phylum Desulfobacterota; class Binatia; order Binatales; family Binataceae; genus Binatus. The sequence goes on along the minus strand of PMOH01000508.1, from coordinate 46 downwards.
CGGTGCTGCCGCCGCTGATCATTCGACCCGGCATCACGAGGTCGCC